>NZ_BAAGZM010000745.1:0-1781 GCF_054778495.1 Hymenobacter agri | reverse complement strand
TGGGGTGGGGGCGGGCACCACGCTGGGCAGCCGCGCCGGCCGGCCGGTGGCGCAGCTCGTGCTGCAGGTCGATAACGTATTCGATACCGCGTATCAAGCCCACCTGAATCGGCTGAAATACTTCGAGTACTACGCCGCTTCGCCCACCGGCCGCACCGGTATCTATAACCCCGGGCGCAACGTGGCGGTGAAGGTGGTAGTGCCGTTTTAGGCGCGGCGGTTTTTTTGAACCTCAAGCAGTGCGTTGCCAATTGCCTTATGGGTAAGCCGTAATCGTGTTAAATACTGCAATATTTCGGCGGGCCGATGCTTGGCGGCCGTTGGCAGGGTGCCGGATTTCTGGCCAAAAGCTCGTTTGGTGCGTACTGCGGCCCATGAAATACCTTTTCGCCCTGCTGGCGCTGAGCGGGCTGCCCGGTTTGGTTCAGGCGCAGGCTCCTGCCAAAACGTCGCCCTACGACTCGGCCCATTTCAGCTGGCGCAAGCCGGTGCCGCGCAACCGCCTGCGCGAATTGCAGCCCGACCGCCCCGGCATCACCGAAAGCCCGTTTACCGTCGATGCCGGCCATTTTCAGCTCGAAATGGATGCCCTGCGGCTCATCAACAGCGGCTCGGGCACCGATGACAAGCGCCGCGAGTGGCACGCCGCCTACTCCACGCTGAAGCTGGGCCTGAGCCGCCGCACCGATGTGCAGCTCGAAGTGCCCGTGTACAGCGTCACCAAGCAGCAGCCCTCCGACCCGGCCGAAGGGCGCGAGCGCCACGCCGGCTTCGGCGACGTGACGGTGCGCGTGAAGCACAACTTCGTGGGCGACGACCAGCTGGGCCGGTTTGCCATGTCGGTGATTGGCTACGCGCGCCTGCCCACCGGCGGGCAGGTGGGCGATGGCGCCGTGGAGTACGGCGTGGTGCTGCCCGTCGACGTGGAGCTGACCGACGACCTCAACCTCGAAGCCCAGGTGGAAGGCGAAGTCGACTACGACCGCGAGGCCGGCCAGCGCTACCTCACCATGGTGCCGTCGATGGCGCTGGAATACGATTTCGCAAAAAAACTGGGCATCATTACCGAAGGCGTGGCCCAGTGGAACACCGAGCAGCGCCGCTGGCAGTCGTCGGTGAACGTGGCGCCCATCATCAAAGTCAACCCCAACCTGCAGCTCGATTTCGGCACCCACCTGGCCCTGAACCGCCTCAGCGACCACGAATACTTTGTGGGCCTGACGCTGCGGCGGTGAGGCTTGTAGCGTGGACTCTGCGAGTCCGCGCATCGGCCAGCCTACTCACGAAAACGGGCGCGGCCTCGCAGAGTGCACGCCACGGCCGTATCTTTGTGCCGCCAAGGTGCCAGACCCCACTCGCGGGGCGCGGCTGAAAAGGGAATCCGGTTCAAGGCCGGAGCTGTCCCCGCAACTGTACGCTTCACATCGGGGCGGGCCACACACGCCACTGGTTATCGATTGATTGTCAATTGAAAGCTGGGAAGGCGGCCCGCTCGGCGAAGCAAGCCAGGAGACCTGCCCGGGCATTCACAGGTTCAGCATTCGCGGAGGACGGATGGAGAAAGAGAACAGCGGCAGTCCTTCGGGGCGGCCACCTTACCCCTGTTTTTCGGCCTCGGTCTGGCAGCTGATTCCTTCGGATTGAAGGAGTTAGAGGGCAGATTTTGAATCGAATTTTCTTGATTGAGAATTTGATTCGGTTGCGTTTTATTTCCTTGTTTCGCCGGTCGCTGGCCGGTGCGCTGCTGCCGCTGGCCGCCACGGGCAGCGCCTGGGCGCAGG
>NZ_BAAGZM010000744.1:0-1786 GCF_054778495.1 Hymenobacter agri | reverse complement strand
CGCCTGGTGCGCACGCTGGTGCGCGACAAGCCGTACCCCGCCGGCCCGCAGCAGCTACCCGTACCGCTGAGTGGCCTGGGCGCCGGCCTGTACTTGGTGCGGCTCGATTCGCAGGAAGGCTCGCGGACCGAGAAGCTGGTGGTGAAGTAAGGCAGCGAGCTGCTGCGTTGCCTAAAGAATTAGGTAACGTCCTGCTGAGCTTGTCGAAGCATCTCTCCCGCGCAACGTAATTTATTTACTGCTGTGGGAGAGATGCTTCGACAAGCTCAGCAGGACGTTCTTTTTGCCAGCATTGGCCCGCCGCCCCAACTGCCCGGCTCTGCGCATCTTTGCGCCCATGAACATTCTATACGGAGTGCCCGGCGAGGGCCTGGGCCACGCCACCCGCAGCAAAGTCGTGATTAGCCACCTGCTGGCCCAGGGCCACGAAGTGCGCGTAGTGAGCAGCAGCCGCGCCTACACCATGCTGGCGGCCGCGTTCGGCCCGCAGCGCGTGCTCGAAATCCGGGGCTTTCACTTGGCGTATAATGGCTTGGCGGTGAGCAAGCTGCGTACGGCGGTGCTCACGCTGCGCACCGCGCCCGAGGATTTGCGCGTGAACTTTGCCCGCTACCGCGACCTGCTCGGCGGCTTCGAGCCCGAGGTGGTGATTTCCGACTTCGAGTCGTTCAGCTACCTGTTTGCCAAGCTGCACCGGCTGCCGGTTATCAGCATCGACAACATGCAGATTATCAGCCGGGCCCGGCTCGATGTAGACATTCCCGACGAGGAGCGTGGCAACTACCAGCTGGCTAAGAGCATTGTGCGGGCCAAGCTGCCGCGCAGCCGCCACTACTTCGTGGCCACTTTCTTCCCACTGCCGCTCAAAAAGAAGCGTACCACGCTGGTGCCGCCTATCATCCGGCCCGAGATTCTGGCCGCCGCGCCCAGCAAAAGCGCACACGTGCTGGTGTACCAGTCGGCCACCACGCAGCAAAACCTGGTGCCGCTGCTACAGCAGATGCCCGACCAGGAGTTCCGCGTCTACGGCTTCAACAAGCAGGAAAACCACGGCAACGTGCAGCTGTGCGCATTTTCGGAAGCCGGCTTCATTGCCGATTTAGCCAGCGCCCGGGCGGTGGTGACGAACGGCGGCTTCTCGCTGATTTCGGAGGCGGTGTACCTGCGCAAGCCCATTTGCGCCATTCCCATTCCGGCCCAGTTCGAGCAGTGGCTGAATGCGGCCGAGGTGCAGCAGATGGGCTACGGCCGGCATTTTGAGGCCATCACGGCTGATAATCTGCGGGCTTTTCTGGATGGGCTGCCCAGCTACGAGGCCGCCCTGGCCGGCTACCGGCAGCAGGGCAACGAGGCGCTGTTTGCTCACCTCGACGAGCAGCTGCGCGAAATCCGGGAGGAAGACCCGGCCGACCGAACGCCGCACTCCGACGCCTGGGGCGGCGAGTAGGCGTGGGGGCGGTTGTCGTAGAGACGCATATTTGCGTCTCGTCGTTGAACGGAGGCCGCTGGAGTAACCCAACGACGAGACGCAAATATGCGTCTCTACATCCCATCAAGACAGCCTCAATAATTTCCTATGCCCATTCGTACCCGTTTTAGCTGGGCGCTACTGCTGTTGCTGGCGGCCTGCGCCCGCACCCCGCAGCCCAGCGCCCCCGGCCCGGCCAACAAATACCAGGATGCCATCCTGCGCCAAATCGGTACGGCCCAGGACGAGCGCAACACCGCCGCGCTGCTGCCCTGGCTCAGCAACGGCAACTCCATCTACCGGTGCGAGGCGGCCCTG
>NZ_BAAGZM010000743.1:0-1786 GCF_054778495.1 Hymenobacter agri | reverse complement strand
GGTTGCCGGGCTCATGGCCGCCAGCAGCAGCCAAAAGCCCAACAAGAAAGCCGCGAAGCCGCGCTGCCGCGCCGGGTGTGTGCTTCGGCCGCCCCAGCGGGGCCGCCCCAAAAGAAGGGTACAGGTTTTCATATGCAGAAAAAAGAGTGTGTGAGAAAAGCAATAACCAGCCAAAACCGCGGCGGCACGCCAATCAGGAAAGGGACCGATTGAAAGTGACTTAAGCAAGTTTTTTATTGATTATATCAACAAAAATAAATCTTTTATTTACTATTCAAACATATTATTTACCTTTTTTAATAAAAATTTATCTTGTTGCGTCTGTGCTGCTCAACTGGGCCAGAAACAGAACCGCCCCGTCGGCGGCCATCTCGCAGATGGCCGCCGACGGGGCGGTTACTTGTAATTTGCAAGGCTGACTAGCTGTGCTCCTCGGGCAGGGTGAAAGCGCGGTCGCTGGGGTCGGTCAGCTCCTTGGGCAGGTTTTCATCCGAAGCGGGGGCGGGGCCGTTGGCCGCCTGCATCTCCTCGGTATCGGAGCGCAGCGAGTCGTCCATTTCGTCGGCTTTTTCCTGGCCCGAAGCGTTGTTGTCATCGAGCTGCTGGCCGTAGGTGGCGGCATCGAGCATGGGCGTAGAAGCCCCGTCTTCGGAGGGCTCCTTATCGAAGGTGTTGTTGGGCGTAGCCATGAGGGATGTCAGTTAACAGTTAATAGTTGACAGTGAACAATTAGCACATATTGCTCACTGTTCACTGTCGATTGCAGTTACTTGTCGTTGTCGGGGTAGTTGGCGTCGGCTGCTTCTTCGCGGGTGTTGTGGGTGCCGCCGCCGGCGTAGCGCGGGTCATCGGCCGCCCAGGCGGCGCGCTGGGTTTCATCGTCCTGGCCCTGGGCTTCGCGCACGGCGGCCGGGTTCTGGTTCTGCTCGATGTGGCCGGGCTGGTCTTGGGGGTTATCCGGGGCGTTTTGGGCGTCTTTCTCGCGGTCGCGGAACTCCGCAAACTCGTCGGGGTTATCGTTGGCGCCGCTGCGGCCGGGCTTGGCATTGGTTGGGGCCTGGCCGAACTCGCCGTAGCCGGGCGTGCCGGCGGCGGGGTTGGAGGCCTGATTCTCGGAATTGGTCGAAGGCGTGGGATTTTGCGTATCCATGCGGAAGGGGGAGCAGATGAGGGTGAAAAACCAAACGGGCCGGGCCCGCCTTTCTAGTGCTCCCCTTTACGCAAACCAGCGGCTACCGTTGGGCCACCGGCCCGCGGGCCGTCATATTTTTCCATCCGAGTTACTTAACCTCACTTTGCACCAGCCCATGTCTGTTCAGCACGACGCCGAAAACCAGGAATTTACCATCAGCCGCGACGGCCATACCGGCGAACTGGCCTACGCCCGTCCGTCCGAAACGCTCATCGATTTCACCCACACCTTCGTCGACGAAGCCCTGCGCGGCCAGGGGGTGGCCGATGAGCTGGCCCGCGCCGGCCTGGCCTACGCCCGCGAGCACAAATTGCAGGTGAAAACCACCTGCACCTTCATGGCCGGCTTCGTGAAGCGCCACCACGCCGAGTACGCCGATATGCTGGCCTAGCGCCGATTATTGGTGCAAAAAAAGCCCCAGACCAATCGGCCCGGGGCTTTTTTTGTGTAAGTACGCGGGGCAATTACTGCACCACTACGCGGCCGGTGTACTCCGCTTCGGCGCTCTGCACGCGCACGGCGTAGATGCCGGCGGGCAGGCCCCGCAGGTCAAGGCCAGCGGTTTCGGCGCCGCCGAGCAGGGCCGTTTGCTGG
>NZ_BAAGZM010000742.1:0-1789 GCF_054778495.1 Hymenobacter agri | reverse complement strand
CCGCGACCTGCTGGCCGAGTTCGGCTCCGAAGCCGAAGTAGCCGCTTTGCAGCCCGATATGGCCGCCATTGCGGCGCTTGACTACGTGGGCGTCATCGCCACCGCGCCCGGCACCAACGGCGTGGATTTCGTGTCGCGCTTTTTCGCCCCCCGCGTGGGCGTGCCCGAAGACCCCGTTACCGGCTCGGCCCACAGCATTCTCATTCCCTTCTGGGCCGACAAGCTGGGCAAAGCCGAGCTGCGCGCCCGCCAGATTTCGCCCCGCGGCGGCGACCTCTGGTGCCGCCTGCGCGGCGATAGGGTGGACATTGGCGGGTATGCCGTGACGTATGCGGCGGGCGAGCTGCTGGCTGCATCTAACACTCTAGTATAAATACGCAGGCTTATATCATCAAAAGCAACGAATAAACTGAATATGCAACAACCAATTTTCTGCTGGTTTATGGCAACCAAACAATTCGTAGCAATCCTTCTGACTTTGTCGCTGGTTTCTTGCGGCGACAGCCAAAGGCGAAACCAATCACCGCAGGAAATACCTAAAGCGCTGACAGAAAATAATTCTTCCTATAGGTTGGTTTCGAAGCGTGGTTATGATGATTTGGTTGATGGGCTCTACAATGAACTGGTGAGCAATGACCAGAATTTGAAAAAGCTTGAAGATAATATTAGCGACCTTGATGAGAGCGAACGCGATACAACAAAGCTGATTGATGAATTTAAGGACCGGAACCAAGCGTATTTCGGCGCGGCGAATGGACATATTTCCGCAATTAAAGACAGCGTATTGCGGAACAAAATACGCAATATGATTGCGGCTCAACTGATAAAATATAACGCAAGAATTGCCGGGCATAATCAACTCTTAAAAATTATCGATAATAAGCAAACGACTATTTCAGACCTGCACAACGTGCTGAAAATTGTGCGGACGCTGCCCTTGATTGACCAATACCAGAAGGGTAGCTTGCCCAACCCGAAATCATTGGAAGGGTATATAAATCGGCAGGAAGAAGTAATTCGTCGCGCGGAGGTATTGTCAAAAAAATAACGAATTACGATTTCGTCGGCGCTCTCTTCTTCGCCGCGCCGGTGCTGGCGCCCACCCGCTCGGGGTTTTCGGCCAGGAACTTGCCCCAGCTTTTGCCGCCGCTGGCCGTTACGTTGTTGCCCTTCATGTAGTGGTGGCAGAGGGCCACGGCCAGGGCATCGGTGGCGTCGAGGAAGGTACTGGCTTCGGCGATGGGCGGCAGCTTCAGCGTCTGGCGTAGCATGTGGGCCACTTGCTCCTTGGTGGCGTTGCCCGAGCCGGTCACGGACTGCTTCACCTTGGTGGGGGCGTACTCCACGTAGGGAATCTGGCGGCTCAGGGCGGCCGCGATGGCCACGCCCTGGGCCCGGCCCAGCTTGAGCATGCTTTGCACGTTGACGCCGAAAAACGGAGCCTCGATGGCCAGCTCGTCGGGTAGGTACTCGTCGATGAGCTCCAGCATGCGGTCGAAAATCCGCTTTAGCTTTACGGCGTGATTCGAGCCCAGGGCCTTCATATTGATAACGTCGTAGCAGAGTACGTCCACGCGCTGGCCGCGCACCTCAATCAGGGCGTAGCCCATAATTTGGGTGCCGGGGTCGACGCCCATGATAATCTTGGGCAGCAAATCGGCGGCGGGCGCGGGGCGGGGACGGGTGGGAGCGGGCATCTATTGCAAAGTTACGCCCCCGAACAGGCCGGCGCGCCGGTCCGCCCGGTTTCTTCGGAACCGGCCGACACCGCCGAAACTACCGGCGCGGC
>NZ_BAAGZM010000741.1:0-1799 GCF_054778495.1 Hymenobacter agri | reverse complement strand
GCCGCATTTGGCGCACGTATGCTGAGTTGTTACCATCAACCTTATACGTGTTCATCCTCACTTAGACCACCGCCAAATTGTGCATACGATTATTTGATGACACTCACCCTTCCCAACCTCAGGAGACAGGGTGTTGTGCGTAACGAGGCACCGCTCCTACTAGGACGCCGCTGAGACACTCCAAGCTTCCTCAGCGGCTTCAAGAGGCGCCAAGGGCACGGGGGCGGGCGCTGGGGCCGGGGGGGGACGGCACTGAGATACGCCAAACTCCGGTAGCAGCGGCAATTTTCCCGGAATCTTTGCATCTTTGCGCAACTTCCGGCGGCTGGGCACAGTTACAGCCCAAGGCAGGAAGGACTTGCGTCCCTCCTGCTGGCTACGGTTAGTGTTGCAGTACCACGTAAGTGGCAGCGGCCAACACCAGCCATCGGCCAAATTGCGCAAGCAGTTTCACCGGGAGCCTGACGACGATTACTACGTAATCACCGTCGCTGTTTGGTTTGTTCTCCATCGTCTTCAAAATAATGGGAGGGACAAATCACCCACTTCTCGAAGCCCGTGGTGCCAGCCACGGGCTTCGCTCGTTTCAGCCGAAGCCAAATTGAGCACCGTGGTTGGCGGGAGACTACCGCACAGTGCGGCAAAGCTACTTCGATTTGGAGGAAAGGCAACTGCCCCTTAGCCACACCCAGCTTCCCACGCGGCACTAAGCGGCGCCAGGGGCACGGGAGCGGGCGGGAGAATTTAACTTATTCTAAAGCCCATAGGGGCCGAATTATTGGAGCTAGTGTACCTGGTAGGTTCGTGGCGCTACCCGTGCGCCCGGGTATCGTGCTACCTTGGCAGGCGCATTTTAACCGTCAACTTCCTTTCATGCTTAAACGCGTTACTCTTGGCCTGTTCGGAACCGGCCTGGCTTGTTCGTTGCTGGCCTTTGTGCCGGTTTCTATCACTCCTGCCCGGACCGCGGCAGGCCTGCTCTCCACCAAATCCAAAAGCCCCCTACCCGATGATTTGCCGCAGGCCAAGCTGCTCTTCGTGAAGTATTCGTTGGTAGAGCTGCCCGCCGGTGGCCCGACCGGGTGGGGCCGGGAGCGCGCCAAATATTTTACCATGAAAAACCACAACAAGGTGACGCCCGAAGCGAACAGCCAGCTGGTGGAGACGGCCCGGCGCTATCCGTATGCTTACCGCGTCACGACGCTCGATTCGGTGCCATATTACCACGAGAAGCAGGGCTAGAAGCAGGGCTACAAGTATGTGCTTATGCACGACGGCTTCGGGGCCGGCGCGGCGGGCCAGTACACGGGCATGACCAGCAACCGCACGAGCAATGGTACTACCTATACTTCTACGTCAATCGACCTGTACGTGGAAGACCTGAACAACGGTACCAGGTACGTTTTCAACGACTTCAGCGGCACATTTATTTACTACAACAAGGGCATTGTGGAAATGCTGCTGAAAAAGGTCAGCAAGCAGTTTGAGGCCAAGAAATAGCGGTGGCGGCCAGCGGCCAGCCATTCACCAGGCATTGCAAACGGGAACCGGCTACGGCACTACTCGTGCGGGGGCCGGTTCTTGTGCGCACTTAGGCTAGCACAGATTCTAACATGAACAAACGGATAATCAGGCTGCTGTGCCTGCTCGCACTGTTGCCCGGGTTGGGAGCGTGCCACCGTGCGGCCGAAGTGCAGCTGGTGGGCCGCACCACGGCCAGCGGCCAGCAGTATTCGCTTTTCTATCCGCGGGGCCTGGCTGTGCGGGTCAGCACCACGCGGCCCGACGTGGCCGACCGC
>NZ_BAAGZM010000740.1:0-1811 GCF_054778495.1 Hymenobacter agri | reverse complement strand
ACGTTGTAGGCCACACCGCTGGGCCCCACCGTCAGCAGCGCGGTTACGAGGCCTTCCTCGTCGTCGGCCCGCAGGCTGGCGGGAACCACCAGCGCCCGCTGCACCAGTTCCTGGGCAGCGGTGTAGGGGCGGCCATCGGGCAGGCGGGGCATGGCCCCAACCATTAGCCATTCCTTGGTGCTGTCGGAAGGCGGGCCTGCCGGAAACGGGTAATTGGCCGGCCCCAGGTTGGGCTCGCCCGGCGCGTACACGTGCTTCGGCCCCACAAACGGGATGGGCAGGGTGAGCATCACGGACAACGGCTGACCGTTTTGCCGACCAGGCATCAAGCGGGGCAACTGGGCCACGGCCGCCAGCACGGCCGCATTGCCGGCCAGTCCCGAGCCGCGCGTAATGCTGGCATCCCGCACCACTCCGCTCGGGCCCACTACACAAGTGACCACGCTGTAGCCGTCGGCCGTACCGGCGGGCAGCACCAGCCGCCGCTGAATCTGGCGGATGAGCTCGTCGCGGCCGCCACCACCAGGCAATGAGGGCATCTGCTCCACGAAACTGTAGGCGTGGACGGTATCGGGCGCGGCGCGGGTTGTTTGGCCTTGCACACCGGTGGCCTTCGTCAAGCCGAAGAAACAGATAGCCAGAAACCGGAGCCGGCAGTGGACAGGGAAAGGCATCATGTACGCAAGGCTGAATAGAAGCAGTATTTACTGCCGGTTTGCTGGCAGTAGTTCCGCTGATAATTCAACACGAAAGTGTTTTAGAATAACACCGGAACGGTGAGGCGAACCGCCACCTTGCGACCATTCTGTACGCCGGGGATGAAGGCGGGCAGCTTGCGCACGGCCGCTAGCACCGCCGCATCGCAGGCTGCCGTCAGGCCGCGCTCAATGTGCTCGTCTTTCACTGCGCCGGTGGCATCGACGGTAAATTGCACCTGCAATTTGCTGCCTTTGCATTCTTTGGAATCTTTGCGGGCGATGGCGAGGCGCTTCTTGATAGCTTCTTCCACGGCGCGGGTGCCGCCGCCGGTTAGCAACTGCGGCATTCGCTCGACGTAGGTGTACACGCGCTGCTCGATACCGGGCACCGGTTGCTGGGTGGGCACTTGGGCCTTGGCCAAGTTGGTCAGCAGCAGGGCGCAGCCAACACCTAATTTCAAAAAGCAGAATCGTCCTTTCATCCTGCAAGCTACCATCAGCCGGCCGCTCGGCTTGGTTTTCAGCCCCACAAATCGGCGGCTACGCGGAAGGTATTGGCGTGAGCTTCCACAATGTCGATGATGTTTTCGGAATAGCCGCCGCCCATGCACACCACCACGGGCAGCTGGTGCCGGTGGCAGAGGCCAAGCACCAGCTCGTCGCGGCGGCGGCAGCCTTCGCGGCTCAGGCCCAGGTGGCCGAGCTTGTCGGTGGCCAGCACGTCGACGCCGGCGAGGTAGAACACGAAATCGGGCTGCACCTCGGCCAGCAGGCGCGGCAGCGTGTCGGCCAGCAGCGCGAGGTACTCGGCGTCGGCGGTGCCGTCGGGCAGGGGCAGGTCGAGGTCGGAAATTTCTTTGCGGGCGGGGTAGTTGCGGCCGCCGTGCATCGAGAAGGTGAACACGCGCGGCTCGTGCTGGAAGATGGAAGCCGTGCCGTTGCCCTGGTGTACGTCGAGGTCCACAATCAGCACCTTTGTGGCGTGGCCGTGGGCCAGCAGCCAGGCGGCCGCGGCGGCCTGGTCATTTAGCAGGCAGAAGCCTTCACCGCGGTCGCGGAAGGCGTGGTGCGTGCCGCCCGCAATGTTGAAGGCCACGCCGTGCGGCAGCGCCC
>NZ_BAAGZM010000739.1:0-1819 GCF_054778495.1 Hymenobacter agri | reverse complement strand
CTGAGCGCCGCGTCGACCACGCGGCGCGCGGCCGGCGGCAATGTCGGCTTCGGCCCGGGCAAGCAGGCTGAAACGTGAGTTCAGACGATACTCAAGGCCCAGGGAAGCCGGAAAAACCAACTGCCAGCTTTGGTGGTCGGGCAAATAGAACAGATGCGTGAGCTGCAGCCCCGCCTTGAGCAGAAAACGGGGCGACGCTGTTGCAACAGTGGGGGTAGCTGCCACTTCAGTAGTGGCAATTGGTTCCAGAGGCGAAGCTGCCTGGATTGCCTGCGCTGCGCCTGGGTTGGGCTGGCTTAGCAAGGCCAGTACCAGGCTCGCACTTGCCACTGTTCGACCCAGCCGAAGATGGGCTGGCATGCAAACCGAAAAATTGCGTGAAGCAGCGAAGGCCATCAGAAGTTATTGCTGATTTGCAGTGATTCAGCAATATACGGCAGCGTGCAAATGGCTACAAGCCCGGGAGGGCGAGTGGCGGAATCGGCCAGCTCAGTGCGCGATGGGCTTAGCCGGGCAGTGGGCTGAGGCGGTACAGCACGGGCTTGCTGGGACTGGCATCAAGCTCCAAGCTGGTAATTTGGAGGTTGAGCAGGTACAAGCCGTCGGCTACCTCATCGGGCACGAAGATGAGCTCGGTGATGGTGGCGGCACGGCGCGGCGCGGCCGGGTACTGCCAGAAGGCGTGGTGGGCCAGCAGCTGGCCGCCGTCTTCCTCGCGGTCGACGCTGGGCAGGTCGAGTAGGAAGTGCTCGATGCCGTACTCGGCCAGGTATTCGGCCAGGGCGGGCTCGACGTACGTGGGGTTGGTGCCGGAATACTGGCGGTGGCGCTTGGCGGGGTCGTTGGGCAGGGTGCGCAGCACGAGGGCTTCGGGCAGAGCGCGGTCGGGCTGGGCCATGAGGGCGGCCTGCACGTCGGCCAGCAGCACCACGAGGTCGCCGTTGGGCTGAGGCACTGGGGCCACGCTCACCACGCGGGCTACGAACAAGAAGCGGCGCAGGCACTGGTTGAGCGTGATGGCCGGGTCGGGCGAGATGTGGCCATAGCATTCGGTGTGCGTGCCGTTGCCGTGGGGCGTGACGTGGATGCGCTGGTAGTTGGTGCTGCCGCCCAGTGCTACGCTGCCCACGAAACTGCCCACCCGAATGGTGTCGAACTGCACGGGCTCGGCCCAGAAGCAGTTCACCTGGTTTGCGCCGGGAGCCAAGGGCAGGGAAATATCGAGCGGCGCAGCAGGGTCGAAGGTGTAAGTGCGGCCGGCGAAGGGATAGGTGGGAAGCATGGGCAGTAGTTCAGTTTGCAATGAGCAATGAGCAATGAGCAATGAGCAAAAGAACGTCATGCTGAGCGCAGTCGAAGCATCTCTAAAGCGTGAGTAATCTATGGTGTCAGGCAACGAAGCGGTAGAGATGCTTCGACTACGCTCAGCATGACGTTCTTTCTCTTAAACGCCTACGGGCCTACTCACCACGCTCAACTTCTGCCGCCAATGCTATCAGAATCCGGCTGATTTCGGCGGCGCGGCTGATGATGATGAGGTGGCCGCCGGGTAGTACATACTGGCTGTGGGCCGCGCCGTGGGGCAGCAGCCGGTCGTGGGTGCCGTGGATGCGGACGGGGAGCATGTCGGGCCGGCCGGGCCATTGCAGCAGGCGGGCAATAGCCCAGCGCGTAAAATCGGGGTCGGTGTCGCGCAGAATCTGAGTGAGCAACTGGCGGTCGCGGGCATTCTTCACCCCAAAAAACCAGCTGGCCAGCGCCGGCAGCCGGGGCAGCAGCTGCGGCGGCAGCAGCCGGTAGAGGCCGGTAGCGCGGGCCA
>NZ_BAAGZM010000738.1:0-1822 GCF_054778495.1 Hymenobacter agri | reverse complement strand
GGGCTGAGCCACGGGCGTGTCCGTCAGCACGGCCGATTCGGCGGCGGCGGGGTTAACCACCCCGGGGGCCGGTTTTGCAACCGCTTCGGTGCTGCTGGGGCTGGCCGTCGGGGTAGCGGCGTACGCGTTACCGGCCGACGCCGACGTGGCAGCCGGTTCTGCTTTCACTTCGGCCGGGCGCGTCAACTCCCACTCGTGGAATTTATCCATCTCGTGCTTGAGCGTAGTCGAGAACCAGGCCACCAAGGCCACGTCATCGAGCAGGCCCAGTACCGGGATGAAGTCCGGAATCAAGTCAATCGGGCTCAGGAAATAGATGAGCACGGCCACGGCTGCCGCCACCGTGCTGGTAGGCACGCCGTTGTACTCGCCCGAAACCGAGGCTTTAATAAGCCGGAACATTGTCTGGAGCGTGTCCCAGGCTTCGTGGGCAATGGTGCCCACGTCGTTTTTCTCGCTGGCTTTTTTGTAGGCGTCGGCCAGCAGGGTTTTCAGGCGGGTGGGCTGCTTGATGTAGCCCTCGGCCGCGCTGATGAATTTCTTGAAGATGGCCGAGCCGGCAACGTCGTTGCCATTGGGCGGGGTTTGTTGGTTTTTAGCCACGGAGTTCGGGATTTTAGAAGTAGCAGGAAAGGCGCACAGCACCGGCCGCGCAGTTGGGCTTAGATACTAGGTTTCGGTCCGCAAGGTTATTCGCGGCCCGGTGCAATCCATTACAAAATCCGGTGCGAAAGTATCGTGAAACAAAAATATACCTGCTGCCCGGCAGCCCGGAAACAAAACGCCCCATTCCTGCAAGAATGGGGCGTTGATAACTCGTGGTAGTGCGTAGGCCGACGCTATTCTTTCTCGTAAACCTTCACCACGAACACGTAGTCGCGTAGCTTCTTGAGCTGCTGCGGGCGGCCCGTGCCAGCCAGCTGGCCGTAGCGGGGCAAGTGGTAGGGTGCATCGGCCTTGGCCGTAGCGGCGAGCGAGTCGACCAGCCGCACCAAGTACGACGACTTGGTGGCGAAGGCGGCGCTCTGAGCGTCATTCTGGCGGCCGCTTACCACACCAATCAGGTTGCCGCGCTCGTCGAGCAGCGGGCCGCCCGAGTTGCCTGGGTTCACCGGAATGCTGATTTGGTAGAAGGCCGTGTCGCCCTCGAAGCCCGAACGGGCACTGAGGGCCCCTTCGCCGTACACTACGTCTTCGCGCGGGTAGCCCAGCGTGAACACCCGCTCGCCCAAATCGGCTTGGCTTGATTTTATGGCATAGGGTAAACGGCCAAAGCCAGTAAAATTCTTATCCTTGATGCGTAGGATAGCCAAGTCGTGCTTCACATCCGAGTATACCGGTTCAGCGTGGTAACGCTGGTGATTTTGGCCTTCAATCAGCAACGAGTCGGCACCCTGAATAACATGAAAGCTGGTTACCAAATAGCCTTCCGAAGTGAGCGCGAAGCCAGTACCGCTGAACTTGCTAGCCACAGCAGGTAAAGTTTCGCGGCCCAACTGCGTGTTCAACGTCAGTTTCAAGTCTTTCTGGCTCTTCTTAATGCGCTCAACTTCGCGTCGTAGCGCCTGATAGTTGCTCGGCGTTGCCAAATGGGAATTGCGCCAGATGTCCAGTCCCAGCAACGTGGCAAACACCGCCATGATGGCCACCGAGGCGGCCACGCCCACCGTGGCGCGGTGCCCGTTCCAGAACTCGCGCAGCCTGCGCTCGGTGCGCGAAATGCGCAGCATCGGGTTCACGGTGTGGGTGAGGGGGCTGGCTTTTTCCGCTGCTGGCGCTTCGGCCGGGGCCTCGGCGGCCAGCATGGCGGCGTGGATGCTGC
>NZ_BAAGZM010000737.1:0-1823 GCF_054778495.1 Hymenobacter agri | reverse complement strand
CCAGGGCCTGGCCGGCATGGGCGGGAGCAGCAATGCCACGCGGGGCGAATCACTCGGCCACCGGGCGGGCACGGCCGTGCGCGAGCGAATTAATCGCCTGCGCAGCTAGCCAGAGCGGCCCCCTATTCTTTCACTTATCCATCCCGCCATGTTCGCGTCCCTTAAATCCATCGACTCGGCTTTCCAGCAGGTCAAAACGCTGGCCCTGCTCTTCATTGTCGCCGTGCTGGTGCTGGCCGGCACCATTGCCTACTTCGCGTTTCAGTCCACTAACGCGGCGGCCAACCGCATCTACGTGCTGGAAGGTGGGCAGCTGCTCACGGCCGGGGCGCAGGATGCGCGGGCCAACCGGCCGGTGGAAGCCCGCAGCCACGTCACCCGCTTCCACGAGCTGTTTTTTACCCTCGACCCCGACCAGAAGGCCATTGACAGCAACGTGAACAAGGCGCTGTACCTGGCCGACAATTCGGCCAAGCGGCAGTACGAAAACTTCAAGGAAAAGGGCTTCTACAACGATTTGATTGCCGCCAACATCAGCCTGGAAATGACCGTGGACAGCGTGGTGGTCACCAACTCGCGGCCGATGGTGGCGCGCTGCTACGGCCATCAGCGCGTCATCCGGGCCACCTCGGTGACCAACCGCAACTTCCTCTCCGAGTGCTCGCTGCGCGACGTGACCCGCTCGGAAAACAACCCCCACGGCTTCCTGATGGAGAACTGGCGGGTGCTGAAGAACGAGGATTTGAACACCCAGCCCCGCTAGTCCGCTCCTATGGAAACCAAACCGCACGACGCCCAATTTCTCCGCACCCGCAAGATGGCTACCTTTCTGCCGGTGGTGGGCGTGCCTTTTCTGGCCGTGATGTTCTACCTGGGCGGCGGTGGCCAGGGCACGCCGGCCGCAGCGCAAAACACCGCAACCGGCTTTAACACCAACCTGCCCAAGGCGGAGAAGGCCACCATCACTACCAGCAAGCTCGAAGCCTACGCCAGCCCGGTCGATTCCATGCGGAACCGGGGCCTGGTCGATGCCAAGCTGGACACGGCCAGAGGCACCGGCCTGGCCTACGGCATCGGGGCCGACGGGAAAGCCGGGCCCAATGGCTCAGTGGATAAATCGGTGGCCGCTGCCCAGCAGCAACTCATTGCCGCGCAGCAGGCCCAGCTAAATGGCGGGGCCAATACCACTGCCGCCCCGGCCGCCCAACCCGGAGCCCTCACGCCGCAGGAACAAATGGAACTGATGCGCACGCAGCATGAGCGCGACCTGGCCGAGCAAAAGGCGCAGCTGCAAATGGCCGCCATGCTAGCCCAGTCGAACAGCGCCGGTGGGGGAGGGGCGGCTCCTCTGGCGTTAGACGTGGCTCCTAAAAAGAAGAAGCCCAGTACTAGGCTACGCGCCATCGATGATGATGCCGTGGTATCGCGGCTGGGCTCCAATGGGCCGGGGCGCAAGCGCACAGCCTCTTTTCAAGGCTTCGATGCTGAGACTGGCACGGGCGGCGATGGCAACACGCTACCGGCCGTTATCCACGAATCGCAGGAAGTCGTGAGCGGTTCGCTGGTGAAGATGCGGCTCACTGAGTCGGCCGTCATCAACGGCCACTCGCTGCCGGCCAACACCTTCATCTACGGCAAGTGCAGCCTGGCCGGCGAGCGGCTCAGCATTGCCATTGAAACGCTGAAATCGGGTAACAGCGTGTTTCCGGCGGCGCTGGAAGTGTACGACGTGGATGGGCTGGAAGGCCTGCACATTCCCGGCGCTATCACGCGGGACGCAGCCAAGCAGGCCGGCGCCAACAGCATGGACGCGGCCGATATGA
>NZ_BAAGZM010000736.1:0-1830 GCF_054778495.1 Hymenobacter agri | reverse complement strand
CGCGTAGCTGCGGGCCTGCGCCGCCTGGCCGGCCACGCGGGCGGCATCGGCCAGCGTTAGCTCCAGGTTGTAGAGCAGGCAGTTGAGGTCAACCGGAACAAGGTCAGTGGTCTGGATGCTTTCGAGGCCTTTGCCGGGGCGGAACCAGCGGCTGCTGAAATCCCAGCCCAAGGCGGCGGCGGCCCGCACGTTGCGGTAGAACTGCGCGGCTGGCTGCGGGCTTTTTTTGGCGGCGGCCACATCTTCGGCAAACGACTCTTCGCGCGGCTGGGCGCTGTCGTCCCAGTAGCGGTTCAGCACGGCGCCGTTGGGCAGGCGCACGGCCCGGCGGCTGGCCGTGCCGGGTTTCAGCTGTTGGCTGCCCTGCATCCAATAGCGGTATTCGGCTTCGAGGGCGGGGCGATAGCGCAGCAGCTCGGCGTTGCCGCGGTCGCGGGCCAGCAGCTGCACCATGCCGGCAAAAAACGGCGGCTGCGAGCGGGTGAGGTAGTAGGTGCGGTTGCCGTTGGGCACGAAGCCAAACCGGCCGATGAGGTAGGCAAAATTGTCGGTGATGTCGCGCAGCAGCTGCGTCTTGTTGGCTTCGGCCAGCCCCAGCATCGTGAAGTACGAATCCCAGTAGTACACCTCCCGAAACCGTCCGCCCGGCACCAGGTAAGGGTGCGGCAGCGGTACCAGCGAGCGATACGGCACCAGCGAGTCGGCCGCATCGGTGGTCGGCGCGGCGGGCCGGGCCAGCACTGTCCACAAGGTGTCGAGGTGATGGCGTAAGCCGGCCGCCTGGTTGGTCTGGAAAGTGGCGGCCGCGTTGGTGGGCACGTCGAAATGCGCTTCCACGAAGGCCTTTAGCCGGAAGCCGGGCCGCGCTTTCTCGCGTCGCCACGCGGCCAGAATCACGGCCGGCGCCTGCCGGGGCGCGGCATCCACAAACGTCTTGTTATCGGGAAACACCCGCCCCAGCTGCACCGCCTCAAACAAGCCCGGAAACAGCTGCCGGGGCGAGCGGAGCACTGGCGCGGGCGTGGCTTTACCGGTAGTCGGGGCGGTCGTTTGGGCCCGGCCGGGTGGCAGGCTCAATAGCAGCAGGAAATAGCAAAGCGTCGTTTTCAGCATGGGGCAGCGCAGCGAGAATGTCGGCAAATGCGAAATCAGTCGCGGTCTGCATGCTTACGAAAAACCGACATTGACCGCTAAATCCGATGAAGGTGAACCCCCATCTGTAATGACAACTAAAAAAATAGTTTGTAAACTAAAATATTAGTTATACGTTTGCGTTACTCTGAAACATCCCTAGTACATGGACTCCAATTCCTTCCCCGAACTCACCCGCGCCGAAGAACAGGTGATGCAGGTGCTCTGGCGCATCGGCCCGGCCTTTGTGAAAGACGTGCTGGCCGAACTGCCCGCCCCGCAGCCGGCCTACAACACGGTTTCCACCATCATCCGCATCCTCGAAACCAAGGGCTTCGTGGGCCACGATGCCTTCGGCCGCACCCACCGCTACCACGTGCTGGTGGCGCAGGACGACTACCGCCGTTTTTCGCTGCGCAAGCTGCTGGGCGGCCACTTCGGTAACTCGTTCGGCCGCCTCGTTTCGTTTTTCGCCAAAGAAGAAAACCTCGACGCCGCCCAGCTCGATGAGCTGCTGCGCCACGCCGCCCACCCCCAAAACCCCACGAACGATGACCCCGCTCAGCCTGCTTAACTGGATGGTGCTCAGCACCGGCCTGCTCGCCGCGTGGTGGGCCTGCTACCGCCTGGCCCTGCGCCCCGAGCGCAGCTTTGGCTACAACCGCGCCTTTCTGGTGCTGGGGCCACTGCTGGCCGCCG
>NZ_BAAGZM010000735.1:0-1835 GCF_054778495.1 Hymenobacter agri | reverse complement strand
GGCCCGTGCGGGCCGGCAGCAGTACCCGCGCCAACGCCAGCACGGGCACCTTCCGAGCCGCCGACCTCACCCTGGACTACCGCCGCGAGTGGGCCGAGCACAAGGGCCGGGAGTTGACTGCCAGCGCCGTGTACACGCCCCTGTTGAACGACAACGCGGTGGATTCCCGCCTGGTGTACCTCGACAATAGCCAGCGCACCCAGCACCAGCAAACCGTCAACCGCACCGCGCAGGCCACGGCCCAAGTCGACTACGTGCGGCCGCTGGGTGAAAAAAGCCGCTTCGAGACGGGCGCCCGCAGCAGCCTGCGCCGCTACGATATTGACTACCAACTGGCCAGCGCGCCGGCCCTGGCCTTCGACCCCAGCAACCGCTTCGTGTACGGCCAGTACGTGCAGGCCGCCTACGGGCTCTACGCCGGGGCCCGCGGCCAGCTCAGCTACCAGGCCGGGCTGCGCGCCGAGCACACCACCATCACCGGCGACCAACGCACCACGGGTGAGCAGTTCACCCAGCGCTACCTGAGCTTGTTTCCAACCGCTGTGCTGGCCCTCGACCTGCCCCACGAGCACCGCGTGCAGCTCAGCTACTCGCGCCGCGTGGGCCGGCCCGACGCTGGCGACGTGAACCCCTTCCTCGACCGCACCGACCAGCTGAACCTGACCTCCGGCAACCCGCAACTGCGGCCCGAGTTTGTCAATTCCTTCGAGCTGGGCCACCAGCTGGACGGAGCCGGCGGGCGCAGCCTGGGCACCACCGCCTTCTACCGCCTCGAAACCGAAACGCTCAAGCCCTTCCGCCAGGTCATTACCGACCCACTCACCGGCAACCTCGTCACGCTGACCACCCGCCTGAACGTGGGCGACGAAACCTCCTACGGCCTGGAGGTGGTGGGCGCCACGCCCCTGGCCGCGTTCTGGAAGGTGAACGGCACGGCCTCGGCGTTCCGGCGCATCATCCGGGGCAGCACCAGCGGCACGGCCGTGAACACGACCAGCCTGGCCTTCACAGGCCGGCTGAACAACACGTTCCCCATCAGCAAGCGCGTCGATGCGCAACTGGCCGTTAACTACCGCTCGCCCATCAACTCGGCCCAGGGCACGCGGGGCGAGGCTTTCAACATCGACCTGGCCGCCCGCTACAACGTGCTGGGCGAGCACGGAACCTTCACGCTGCGCGTGGCCGACCTTTTCAACACCCTGCGCTTCGATTCGAACGACAGCGGGGCGGGTTTCGCCACCGTCACGCGCTTCAAGCGGGAGTCGCGCATTGCCTACCTGGGCTTCACCTACCGCTTCGGCCAGACATCGGAGAGCCGCGCCCGGCGCAAAAGCGCCGACGACGAGGGCGGCAGCGACAACTAAGCCCCATGTCCACGTACTTCGCCCAACTCGTTGCCCTGCTGCTGGCCCATCGGCGGCGCCTGCTGAAACTGCTGCTGCTGGGCGTAATACTGCCCTGGGCAGTGTTCCTGAAAGCCAGCTCCGAAATCGAGGAAGGCGAAGGCTTCTACGGCGACCTGCAGCTCCTGCGCTGGGCGCACGCCCACGACCGTTCCGCGCTCGACTCGCTAAGCTTGTTCTTCTCAGCCATCGGCGGGCCCGTGCCCATGGTGGTAGCGGCCGTGCTTTTTACCGGCGTGCTGGCGTGGCGTCGGCGGCCCCGCGAGGCGTGGTTCTTCGGCCTGGCCGTGGGCGGAGCCGCGGCCCTCAACCTGCTGGCCAAGGCCATTCTGGGGCGGCCCCGACCGGCGTTCTGGGTGTCGCTGGCGCCCGAAACCTCCTACAGCTTTCCCAGCGGGCACGCCATGGGCTCGGCCGCCGTGGTGCTGGCGC
>NZ_BAAGZM010000734.1:0-1840 GCF_054778495.1 Hymenobacter agri | reverse complement strand
CGGCCGGCACCGCCGCCCTCGATGCCGTGCCCCGCACCGAGCTGGCCAACTACTTGCTCACGAGCGGCGCCCGCGTCGAAACCTCTGACCTGGCCACCCTCACGGCCGCGCACCCCAACATTGCCAAGGGCTTCCTGCGCGTGTCGGACGAGGAGCTGAGCGACGCGCTCGACGCCCAGCCCACCGACGAAGCTGCTTATTTATAATCTTCCCGTTCTTCCGTTCCGTTATCATGTCCGTTTTGTCATCCGTCTGTCGTTTGCTGAGTCTGGCCTCGCTGCTGCTCACGCTGGCCCCGGCCGCCCAGGCCCAGCCCGAGCAGGGTGGGGGCCGCCGCGCCCAGCGCCTCGGCCAGCTCGAAAACGCAAAAATTGCCTTCATCACCAACCGCGTGTCGCTCACCCAGGAGCAGGCCCAGAAGTTCTGGCCGCTCTACAATGAGTTTTCCGACCGTCGGCGCGAGCTTAACCGCAATGGTCGCCTGCTGCGCCGCGACATCACCGAGGGCATGACCGACCAGCAGCTACGCGAAAACTTCACGCAGTCCTTCAACTCGCGCCAGCAGGAGCTCAACCTCGAAAAAGAATACTTCGAGAAGTTTCAGAAAGTCATTTCGCTGCGCCAGGTGGCCCAGCTGTTCCAGGCCGAGCGCGACTTCACCAAGGAAGTCATCAAGCGCGTCGCCAATGTGCCGGGCCAGGTGGGCGCCGGTACCGGCAACGACTAAGCTCTGCCACCGTTGTTTTTCAAGAGGCCGCTGCCCCCGCAGCGGCCTCTTTACTTTTGTGCGGTAATCAAACGGCCAAATCGGTGGTTGTGAGAAGCGCAAGCCGCTGCTTGCCCAGCCCCCGAAAAACCGCCCCCCATTCCCTTGAAACTTGCTCCCTCCGTTGTTACCCCGCGCCAGCTTTTCCTCCGCCACCAAGCCCAGACCTCCGATTTTCCGCTGCTGCTGGAAATTGAGCGGGCCGAAGGCGTGTACATGTACGCCCCCGACGGCCGCCGCTACCTCGACCTGATTTCGGGTATCGGCGTGAGCAACGTGGGCCACCGCCACCCGCGCGTGCTGGCCGCCATCCAGGCCCAGCTCGATAAATACCTGCACCTGATGGTGTACGGCGAGCTGGTGCAGGCCGTGCCCGCGCAGCTGGCCGAGGCCCTGCACCAAACTCTGCCCGCCCACCTCGATTCGGTGTACTTCACCAACTCCGGCACCGAGGCCATCGAGGGCGCCCTGAAGCTGGCCAAGCGCCACACCGGCCGCACCGGGCTGGTGTCGTGCCACAACGCCTACCACGGCTCCACGCACGGCGCGCTGTCCATCACCGGCTCCGAGGGGTTCAAAAACAGCTTCCGCCCGCTGCTGCCCGACGTGCGCCACATCCGCCACAACGAGCTGGCCGATTTGGCCTTGATAACCGAGCGCACGGCCGCGGTGGTCATCGAAACCGTGCAGGGCGAGGCCGGCGTGCGCGTGCCGAGCCCCGAGTACCTGCCCGCTCTGCGTGCCCGCTGCACCGAAGTCGGCGCTCTGCTGATTCTGGATGAAATCCAATGCGGCTACGGGCGCACCGGCACCATGTGGGCCTTCGAGCAGTTCGGCATCGAGCCCGATATTCTGGTGTGCGCCAAGGGCATGGGCGGCGGCATGCCCATCGGGGCTTTCATCGCGAGCACCGCCGTCATGTCGGGCTTCAAAACCAACCCCATTCTGGGGCACTGCACCACCTTTGGCGGTCACCCGGTGAGCTGCGCGGCGGCCCTGGCTACCCTGCAGATTATGCAGGACGAGCAGCTGCCCGCCGGCGTGGCCGCCAAAGCCGCCCGCTTCCGGGCGCAG
>NZ_BAAGZM010000733.1:0-1856 GCF_054778495.1 Hymenobacter agri | reverse complement strand
GGCCGAGAGGGCCAGCAGCCCGGCAATGTCGCGGGCCACGTCGAGCTTGCGGCGCTGGCCGTCGCCCACGTCGAGCGAGGCACTCACGTCGAGCAGCACCAGCACCTGCTGCTCCTTCTCCTCCTTATAAGTTTTCACGAACGTGCCGTGGCCCTTGCTCGATACCGCCCAGTCGATGGCCCGCACCTCGTCGCCGTACTGGTAGAGGCGCACGTCGTCGAACTCCAGCCCCGTGCCCTTGAACACGGAGTGAAAATCGCCCTGCAGCTGGGCCTCCACCGCCTTGCGGATGCGGATTTCGAGGTGGCGCAGGCGGCGCACCAAGTCGGTAAGGGGGGCATTCATGCGTTAGCCGTTAGCGGTTAGCCATTCGCTGCTAGCTTGCTGCTGAGATGCTGCCGGCCCGAAAGCGAACAGCGAACAGCGAATAGCCAGCAGCTACCGGAAGCGAAGCTACGGCGCAGGCATAACTTTGCGGACGTGAAAACCATTCGTCGTTGCTGCCTGGGCCTGCTGGCCCCCCTGCTGCTGGTGCTGCCCGCCTGCGACCGTCCTGAAGATGCGCCCACGCCGCCCGACCTGCTGCCGCGGGAAAAAATGGTGCGCCTGCTGGCCGACCTGCAGCAGCTCGAAGCCCAGGTTGAGAACAGCCACCTGCAGCCCGATTCGGCCCGGGCGCTATTTCTGGCGGCGCAAAAGACCCTGTTCTGGAAGTGGGAAGTCACCGACTCGTCCCTGCAGCACAGCTACCACTACTATGGCGCGCATGGCAAGGACCTGCCCGACATTTACCAAGCCGTTATCGATACCCTGAAGCAGCGGCAGCAGAAATTTGGCCCGCTGCCCGTGGGCCCGGCAACCCCGCCGCACCCTTAATTCCCTACACCAGCCGCTGGCCGTTGGGCACGGGGCCGGCCACGGCGGCCAGCACAATGTGCCCGTCGGCATCGGCCAGGCCCGTCACCAGCACCTCGGAACGAAACTTGCCGATTTGCTTGGGCGGGAAGTTCACCACGGCCAGCACCTGGCGGCCCGGTAGCTCGGCCAGCGTGTAGTGGTGGGTAATCTGGGCGCTGGACTTCTTCAGGCCGATTTCAGGCCCGAAATCGATGAGCAACTGGTAAGCCGGGCGGCGTGCCTCGGGGAAGGCGCGGGCTTCTACAATGGTGCCCACGCGCAGGTCGACGCGCTCGAACTCGGCCCAGGAAAGTGAATTATCGGACATCATAAAGAGACAGTACAGAAAATCAATGGGCCAATGTAGAGACGCATAGTTGCGTCTCGTCGTCGAGCACCCAAGGCACTTGTCGTTCAACAACGAGACGCAACTATGCGTCTCTACATCGTACTGGCGATTTTCTTAACAGCTGCGAAGCTATTGCGCGAAGGGCTTGAGCATGTCGAGCTTGGCGGCAGTTTGCTTTTCCCACTGGGCCTGGCGGGCGGCATTCAGGCCGTGGTTGGTTTCCTGGTCGTAGCGGTTCTGCTCGTTGTCCCAGGCCGCGTACACCAGCTTGGTGGTGTTGTTGAAGCCCGGCTGCAGCTTCTCGCAGTTGGCCTTGGCGGCAAAGGCCTGTAATTTCTGACGCATAATACGGGCGTACACTTCACTAATGTCGAAGTGCAGCTGTTCGTGGCGTAGCAGGCTTTCGGATGCCGTTTTGGGGTTGCGAAACCACGAGGTATTGGGGTCGAAAGTGGCCTTGACGGTGCTGCTGAACACGTAATCCTTGCAGGCCGCGTCGGCATTGATATTGGAGGAAGTGGAAGCGGCCAGCGGGCTGCCGGCCGGGCCGCGGGCCTGAAAATCGGCCAGCGTGAGCCGGCGCTCGGCCGACCAGGTGATGAGCGGCGCG
>NZ_BAAGZM010000732.1:0-1859 GCF_054778495.1 Hymenobacter agri | reverse complement strand
TCGCGCTGCGCAACGCTGGGGCGCCAGCGTCGGGGCACCTACCGCGCCGGGCCAGCGCTTAACCGGGCGCGGCTCCGTGGGCCCGGCCTTTCCGAGCCCGGAAATGGTGGTAACTGAGGCGCCCTCGGCCGTACCTTCGCCCCATGTCCTCCTCCCCTACCGAAACTGCCCCACTGGCCCTGCTGAAGGAGCACTGGGGGCACGCGGCCTTTCGGCCCGGGCAGGAGGAGATTATCAATTACGTGCTCAACGGGCACGACACGCTGGCGCTGCTGCCCACCGGCGGCGGCAAAAGCATCTGCTTTCAGGTGCCGGCGCTGGCCCGGCCGGGCATCTGCATTGTGGTGTCGCCGCTCATTGCCCTAATGAAAGACCAGGTGGACAACCTGCGCAAGCGCGGGCTGAAAGCAGAGGCCATCTACGCGGGCATGAGCCACCAGGAAATCGACCACGCGCTCGACAACTGCGTGTACGGCCGCAACGTGAAGTTTCTGTACGTGAGCCCCGAGCGGCTGCTTACGGAGCTGTTTCAGGTGCGGGTGGCGAAGATGCCCGTGGGCCTGCTGGCCGTGGACGAGGCGCACTGCCTCTCGCAGTGGGGCTACGATTTCCGGCCGCCCTACCTGCGCATTGCCGAGCTGCGCGCCAAGCTGCCGCCGGGCACGCCGGTCATCGCCCTCACGGCCACGGCCACGGCCCAGGTGCAGGCCGACATCGTGGAAAAGCTGCAGTTCCGGCCGGGTTTCGGGGTATTCCGGCAGAGCTTCGCCCGGCCCAAGCTGTCGTACTCTGTGCTGCATACCGAAGACAAGCTGCGCCGGCTGCTGGAAGTGGTGCGCGGCGTGGGGCCCGGCAAAACCGGCATCGTGTACGCCCGCACGCGGCGGCAAACGGAGGACACTGCGGCCTTTTTGCAGCAGCACCGCTTTGCCGCCGCCGCCTACCACGCCGGCCTGCCGGCCGACAAGCGCACCAAGGTGCAGCAGGATTGGATTGCCGATAAAGTGCGCCTGATTGTGGCCACCAACGCCTTCGGCATGGGCATCGACAAGCCCGACGTGCGCCTCGTGGCCCACCTCGACGCCCCCGACACCCTTGAAGCCTATTACCAGGAAGCCGGCCGCGCCGGGCGCGACGGGCAGTACGCCTTCGCCGTGCTGCTGGCCGGGCCGTCCGACGCCGACGAGCTGCGCCGCCGCACCAGCCAGTCGTTTCCGCCCCTCGATACCGTGAAGCGCGTGTACCAGGCCCTGGCCAACTACTCACGCACGGCCGTGGGCGGGGGCGAGCTGGCGGCGTTCGAGTTCGACCTGCAGCAGTTTGCCGAAACCTACCGCATCAAGGCCGTGGACGCCCACAACTCGCTCCGGATTTTGCAGCGCGAAGGCTTTGTGCAGCTGAACGAGGCCGTGAACCAGCCGGCGCGGGTGCACCTTATCCTCAATCATCAGGACCTGTACGCCTTTCAGGTGGCCAACGCCCAGCACGATTTGCTGATAAAAGCCCTGCTGCGGCTGCACGGCGGCGAGCTGTTTGTTGATTTTCAGACCATTTCGGAGAATGCGCTGGCCACCCACCTGCGCCGCAGCGTGGTGGAAGTGCGCCAGCAGCTGCGCTACCTGCACACGGCCGGCATTCTGCACTACCAGCCCAAGCAGGAGGCCCCGCAGGCCATGTTCACCACCCCGCGCTACGATGCCGCCAAGCTGCCGCTCGACCAGGTGAAGATGACCGCGGCCCGCGACCTGGCCCGCGCCAAAGCCCACGCCGTGGGCCAGTACCTGAGCGGCACCCGCTGCCGCCAGATTCTGCTGCTCAGCTATTTCGATGAAGCCGACCCGGCCCCGTGCGGCGTGTGC
>NZ_BAAGZM010000731.1:0-1860 GCF_054778495.1 Hymenobacter agri | reverse complement strand
CTGCCCGCCGGCGTGTACGTGCTGCAGCTGCGCGATGCCCAGGGCCTGACGGCCACGCGCCGCGTGGTGCGTCAGTAACGATACCGGGCGCTGACCGGAGCCACCAGTATCAACGCCTGCCTAGCTCCGGCCAGCGCCCGCCGCGCTTCATTCCGCCACCAATACTCTCCCTTTCATCCTCATTCGCTTTATGTTTTCAACTTTACTACGCCGCTTACGGGATTCGTTGCTGCTATTAATACTGCTGCTGGCGGCGGGCTACCAAGCCCAGGCCTCGCACTTGCTGGGGGGCGAGATGAGCTACCGCTACGTGGACGCCAACGGGCCGTCCACGGCACCATTCCGCTACGAAATCACGGTTACGTTCTACATAAACGGCTTGCAGGGGCCGGGCATTGCCGGCCCGCTCACTACGCTGCCGGTGGCCATCTACAACCGCACCACCGGCGCCCGCATTCCCATGACGTCGGTGAACTACTCGTCGCTGCAGGGCACCGATATTTTGCTGCGCAACCCCACCAACTCGCCCACCATCAGCCCGCGGGTGCCGGCGGGCTGCACAGTGCAGGGCCCCAATCAGCCGTTCATTATCAACCGCTTCGTGGGGACGGTGAACCTGCCGGTCTCGTTTGACGGCTATTATGCCGTAGTGAACCCATCGGCCCGCAACTACACCCTCACCAACCTCAACGCCCCGGCCTCTGCCGGCCAGCCCCTCACGCTCTACGTGAGCATGTCGCCGGGCCTGCTGCTGCCCAACCGCTCCCCCGTTTTCTCGGACACGGCCGTGGCCATCGTGTGCCAAAACGACACGACCATTACCCTGAATAACGCTGTTGACCCCGACGGCGACCGTCTGGTGTACTCCTTTGGCACGCCCTACGGCACCCTGTCCAACGGTGGCGCTACCTTTCCGCCCCTGCCCCAAACAGTGCCCTACTTTCCGGGCTATAGCACGGCCAACCCCTTCGGCACCGGAACAGGCAACTTTGCCCTCATCAACGCCAACACGGGCATTGCCAAGTACGGAGCGACCACCAACGGCCTCTACGTGGTGGCGGTGGATGTGTCGGAATACCGCACCATCAACGGGCGCGAGGTGCTGATTGGCACCACCCGGCGCGACCTGCAGCTGGTGGTGTCGACCTGCCCGCCCACGCCGCCTCCGGTGCTGCCGCCCTCGGTCACGACGCCGCGCAGCTACACCATTGAGGAAGGCGAAACCCTCAGCATTCCGATTACCGCCACTCAGCCTTCCGGCGGGCACCCGCTGGTGATGACCGTGAACAGTGCCCTGCTCGACGGCAGCGGCCCTTTCAACGCCACCTTCAACGGCAGCCAGGGCACCGTGCAAACCGGCAACCTCACGGGCACGGCCACCGCCTCCGGCACGGGCTCGGTGTCGGGCACGTTTGTATTCAACTCGGTGTGCGGCAATGGCCGCGTCACGCCCTACGACCTGGCCGTGACGGTGAAAGACAACGGCTGCGGCGGCAAGCTGACGTCCGACGTATTTCGCATTACGGTGAACCGCGCGGCGGCTCCTACCGACATTACCGGCCCCGCTACCGTGTGCGACCGCGCCACGGTGCGCACCTACACCGCCACCGGCCCCGCCTCGCCCACTTACCGC
Source organism: Hymenobacter agri (assembly GCF_054778495.1). Taxonomy (NCBI): domain Bacteria; kingdom Pseudomonadati; phylum Bacteroidota; class Cytophagia; order Cytophagales; family Hymenobacteraceae; genus Hymenobacter; species Hymenobacter agri. Next base: position 227 of record NZ_BAAGZM010000731.1, on the reverse strand, counting down.
TGGCGCGTGGTAGGCGGCACCATTGCCAGTGGCCAGGGTACGGGCACCATCACCGTCACGTTCCCCGGCACGGCCACGACCGGCATGGTGTCGTTGAAAGGGGTATCGTCGAAGGGCTGCCTTACCGACTCGGTGTATAAGAACGTCGACATCCGGCCGCTGGCCGTGACGGCGGCGGCCGCCACGCCCACCATCTGCCTGGGTGCGTCGACGACCCTGACGGCGAC
>NZ_BAAGZM010000730.1:0-1862 GCF_054778495.1 Hymenobacter agri | reverse complement strand
CCGCCACCGCCCCCGTGCCGCTGAGCGCCCTGTATAAAGCCTACCACATGCCCGCTCGGGCCGATGAGCGCTACCACGCCGTCGACTTGCTGAGCGACGTGCTCGGCCGCGGCAAGTCGGCCCGCCTGCACCAGCGCCTGGTGAAGGAGCAGGCGCTGTTCAACAACATCTCGGCCTCGCTCACCGGCTCGCTCGACCCCGGCCTGCTCGTCATCAGCGGCAAGCTGAACGATGGCGTGAGCCTGGAGGAAGCCGACGCCGCCGTAGAGGCCGTGGTGGCCGAGCTGCTGGCCCACGACGTGGACGCGCAGGAGCTCGAAAAAGTGAAGAACCAGGCCGAAAGCAGCCTCGTATTCGGCGAAATCGACCTGCTGAACCGCGCCCTCAACCTGGCCTACAGCAAGCTGCAGGGCGACGCCAACCTGGTGAACGACGAAAGCCGCCGCATTCAGGCCGTGACCGTAGCCGACGTGCGCGCCGCCGCCGAGCTGGTGCTGCGCCCCGAAAACTGCAGCACGCTCTACTACCAGGCTGTGCCCGCCGAAGCGGAGGCAGAAGCAGCGGCCTAGTTGCACAACGCAAAACGGCTGTCATCCTGAGCGCAGCGAAGGTCCTTTTCACGTCAGAATTTCTTAACGTGAAAAGGACCTTCGCTGCGCTCAGGATGACAGCCGTTTAACTTTATTTACCAGCCTAGCGCTTGGCTTTCACCTTAGTTTTGCCGGGAGCCAGTGGCGCCGCCGCATCGCGGTTCAGGCTGCTGTTGGCAGGCTTCACGTAGCGCGGACGCGGAGTGCGGTTGTCGTTGTAGCCGCCGTTGGCTTGGTAGCCTACTTGCTTGCGCATGGGCACACTAGGCGCTAGGTACGACATGGTACCGTTCTTGATGTCTTCGGGCACGCCGTAGCCATAGGGCTTGCCGGTATGCGGATTGATTTTGGCCCGCGGGGCCTTGCGGGGCCCGCGCACCGAGTACGGCACGGCCTTTTTGCGCGGGCGGGTCTGGGCGTCGGCGCTGCCGGCCATGGCAGCAACTACCAGCAGGGAAGTAATAATGGCACGGAACATCTTCATGGTGAGCAACCTGAAACGGAGAAACGAATAAACTGGGCAGTAGCGCCGGGCCGTAAAGGCCGCAACTCCCAGCATACGCGCCTCAGCCCCGAAGGATGTGCACGGCCAATGGAAGCTGCGGTAAAAACGAAGCCGCAGCCTCGCGGGTGCGGGGCTGCGGCTATTGTATTAGTTGCCGAGCGTGGTTTGAGTAGCGGCGGCCGGCTTGCGGGGCGGGCGCACGCTGTAGGGCACCATGCCGTTGCTGGTGCGGATGTGCACCGGCATGCCCGGCGAGGCATACACGTTGGCGTTGTCAATTTCACCGCGGTTGCTGCTGGCAGCCGGAGCGGCGCCCCAGCCATCGTTGGCGGCGGTGGCCGTCGAGGCCACGGTAGTCGTTTCTTCGAGGGGAGGCCAGCCGTCGTTCTGCACCGCCACTTTCGGCGTCGACTTGATGGCGGCCTTGCGGGCTTTTTTGGCGGCGCGGGCGGTGGCTTTGGCCGAAGCTTTTTTGGTGGTGGCCGGCGTGGTTTGGGCACTGGCTTCAGCCAGCAGGAACATCGACAGGGCGAGGGTAAAAACGGTGCGGAACATGGCTGAAGAAATTAAGAAGTTTGTTTTCGTTTACTGTCGGGAGTAATTCGAAAAGCGTGCCAACTTCTGCCGCTCGCATAAAAAAGCCCCGGCCAGACTACCAGAGGCAGTTGGCCGGGGCGGCACAAAGCGCGAGCCGAACCTAACGCGGCGCGGGAGCCGGCGGCGAGGTGGGCGTGAGCGTGGTGCTCTTTTTGGTGCGGCGCGGGGCG
>NZ_BAAGZM010000729.1:0-1883 GCF_054778495.1 Hymenobacter agri | reverse complement strand
GCTGGCCAGCGCGCCGTGCGTCAGCCCGAAGCCGCGGATGAATGCCAGCGCCGGCGCCACCTGCGGCTGGTAGCGGTTGATAACGGCCAGCTTAAGCACGTCCTGCGCGGTATCCGACACGGCGTGGCCGTTTTCGATGCGCGCCGGCACATCAACGCGGGCCGTGATGAGCTGGCCATCGAAGCACTCGATGACGCGCAGGGTGGCGTTTTCGGCGGGCACGGGCAGGGCGAAATCGGCCGGCTGCACGGGCTGGGCGTGGAAGTTGTTGACTACTGCAATGGGCGCGGCGGGCAGGTGCGACTGGCCATTTTCGGCCACCAGCTGGCCGTCGAGGTAGGTTTTTTGTACCTCAAAATTCACCAGGTCCTTCACCACGATGAAGTCGGCCGGGTCGCCTTCGGCCAGCAGGCCCACGGGCAGGTGGTAGTGCTTCACGGGGCTGATGCATGCCGCGCGCAGCACGTTGAACACGTCGTTGCCTAAGGCCACGGCCCGCTGCACAAGCTGGTTGATGTGGCCGAGGATGAGCGTGTCGGGGTGCTTGTCGTCGGAGCAGAACATGAGGTTAGCGTAGTGCTCGGGCATGAGCTCGATGAGGGCATCGAAGTTGCGGGCGGCCGAACCCTCACGAATCAGGATTTTCATGCCCACGGCTAGCTTGTCGCGGGCCTCGGCGGCCGTAAAGCACTCATGGTCGGTGCTGATACCGGCGCTGGCGTAGTGGGCGGCATCGTCGCCGCGCAGGCCGGGGGCGTGGCCGTCCACGGGGCGACCGGCGGCGTGGGCGAGGGCAATTTTGGCCATCACGTCGGCGTCGCGGTGCAGCACGCCGGGCCAGTTCATCATCTCGGCCAGGTAGCCGATTTTGGGGTTCTCAAATAGCTTCCTGATATCGTCGGCCGTGATTTCGGCCCCGGCCGTTTCGAACGGCGTGGCCGGCACGCAGCTCGGTGCGCCGAAGCAGAACTTGAACGGCGAGTGCGCCGCGTTTTCCAGCATGAACTCCACGCCGGCTACGCCCAGCACGTTGCCGATTTCGTGCGGGTCGCTCACCGTGGCCACCGTGCCGTGCGCCACGGCCAGACGGGCAAACTCAGTGGGCACCAGCAGCGAGCTTTCGACGTGCACGTGGGCATCGACGAAGCCGGGCAGGGCGTAGGGTAGGGCCGGGTCGGGCGCGGTGGCCCCGGCAATGGGCGTGATGTGGGCAATGCGCCCGCCTTCGACTGAAATAATGGCGGGCTGAATGGAACGGGAAAAAACGTCGACGACGTTGGCGGTGAGCGAGAAATCAGCAGACATACACAAAGGGAATTGGGGGCGACCTTCCGGCCCCCGGCCGGGTTAGCGCCGGCAAAGAACCTTATATTTGACAAAAAACCGTTTCCGGTGAGAAAGAACCTGGCCCTTTTGCTCCTCGTGCTGCCGCTGCTGCTGGCCGAAGGCGGCTGCGCCCGCCGCACCGCCCAGCAGAAAAAAACGTCGTGGTACAAGCACCACAGCGGCGGCAAATCGGTGCCCTGCCCGTGTGGGCACTAGGCTGCCTGCTTGAATAGCTTCTGTAACGAAGCAGAGACGCAATATTTTGCGTCTCGTCGGGCGCGCCGCCAGCGTGGGCTGCAACATTATCTTCCAACGCGAGCCGTTCAACGACGAGACGCAAAATATTGCGTCTCGACCCCCGCTGATTCCACGCAACCCTCCGCCGCGCATCTGGCTCTACCTCTCATGCAAAACTCCTTCTTTTCCGGTGGGTTGCTGCTGCTGTCGCTGCTGAGCTTCGGCAGTGCGGCCCAGATACCCTACCGCACCTCGCGCCCGGCCGCGGCCACCGGGAATACTACCCCCGCCACCGGCCGCCGGGCCGACTACCCGCTGAC
>NZ_BAAGZM010000728.1:0-1888 GCF_054778495.1 Hymenobacter agri | reverse complement strand
GCCCGGCGGTTGGGCGGTGTTTGCGCAGGATATGCTGCCGGCCCCGCGGCACCGCAAGGCCAACCCGCTGGCCAGCGAGGCCCAGCGCGCCTTCAACCACCAATTGGGCAAGCTGCTGCAGCCCGCGCCAGCCGAGGGCAGTAGTCTGCCCGTAGCAACTGCGGAACCCGAAGTACCAACCACCCCGGCGGTGCTGGCACCAACGGACTCGGAAGAGAAATACCACGCCCTGTTCACGTCCATCGACGAGGGGTTTGCCATTCTGGAGCTGCTGTTCGACGCCGCCGGCCAGCCCGTGGACGTGGTGTACCTGGAAACCAACCCGGCGTTTGCGCAGCACGTGGGGGCCGACCTGCGGGGCCACCGCCGCTCCGAGCTATTTGGCGGTGAGCAGCAGGGTTTGCTGCTGGCCCGCTACGCCGCCGTGGCCAGCACCGGCCAGCCCCTGCACCTCGAATACTGCATGCACAGCCTGAGCGACCAATGGTTTCAGTTGACCGTGACGCGCATTGGCGGCCCTGGCAGCCGGCAGCTGGGGGCCTTGTTCCGCAACATCACCCGGCGGAAGCGCCACGAGCTGAACCTGGCTTTTCTGGCCGACCTGAATGCCGACTTTGCGCCGGCACTCAGCGCCGAGCAGGTGATGGCCCGCGTGAGCCAGCAGCTGGGCACCTATCTGCAGCTCTCACGCTGCCACCTGGCCGAGGTCGACGTGCCGACGGACTCCTTCGTGGTGACGTTTGACTGGCATGCCACGGCCGCCCAGTTCCCGTCGATACTCGGGCCGCACCCCATCGACCAATACCTCACGCTGGCCGGCCGCCACCATTTTGCCGCGGGCCTGCCGCTGGTACTCACCGGCCAGGAGCCGAACCCGCTGATTAGTGCCCGGTCCGGCACGCTGGCCACGCTGGGCTTTGGCTCGTCGGTCGATATCCCGCTGCTGCTCGACGGGCAGTGGCGCTTTCTGCTGAGCGTAGCCCGGCCCGGCCCGGGCCCCTGGCGCCCCGACGAAATTGACCTGCTGCAGCAGCTGGCCGCCCGCCTGCACCTGCGCCTGGTGCGGGCGCAGGCCGAAACCGCCCTGCAACAGGCTCACGACCAGCTGGCCGACGTGCTGGAGCACACCCACGATGCCTTTTACGCCCTCGATGCCGAGCTGCACTTCCGCTACGTGAATTACCGGGCTGCCCAGCTTTGGAACCAGCCGGTCGGGGCGCTCACGGGTGCCGTGTACTGGGAGGCGTTCCCGCAGGTGATTGGCAGTGAGGTTTATCATCGCCACCAGGAAGTGCTGCGCACCCGGCAGCCGGCCCATTTCGAAACCCTGTCACCCATCCTTGGCATCTGGATAGAGATGAGCATCTACCCCGGGCAGCAGGGCGGCCTGTCGGTGTTTTTTCGCGACATTTCGGCCCGCCGCCAGGCCGAGGAGCGGCAGGCGTTTCTGCTCCAACTCAGCGATGCGCTACGCACGGTGGCCGACCCGGTGGCCATTCAGGAAACGGTGACGCACCTGGCGCGGCAGCATTTCGGTGCCGACCGCTGCTACTACTATGAGATTGAGGGCGAGCTGGCCATCATCCGCCGCGATGCTTCGGCCGAGGGGCTGCCGCCGGTGGCCGGTGCCTACCGGCTGGCCGATTTCGCGCTGCTGCGGGCCGCCATTGCGGTGGGCCATCCCTTTGCCGTGCACGACACCCGGACCGACGCCTCGGTTGATGCCAGCCTGCGTGAGCTGTGCGAGCAGCTGCACATCCGCTCGCACCTGAGTGTGCCCATCATCAAAAACGACTTGCCTACCGGCGTGCTGTGCCTGGCCCAGCGCACCCCGCGCGCCTGGACCGCTGCCGACGTGACCCTGGCTGCCGAAGTAGCCGACCGCACC
>NZ_BAAGZM010000727.1:0-1896 GCF_054778495.1 Hymenobacter agri | reverse complement strand
CGCAACCCCGCTGCCGGGGGCGGCCGACGAGTCGGCGTCGCTGGAAGCCACCGAGGCCTTAGTATCGGCCGCGCCGGCCGCTACCACGCCCCTGGCCTGGGTGCTGCTGATTGTGCTGGCCTGCATTTGGGGTACCTCGTTTATTCTGATGAAGAAAGGCCTGGTAGTGTTTTCGGCGCTGGAGCTGGGGGCTATTCGGGTGAGCGTGGCCTCGCTGCTGCTGCTGCCGTTTGCCCTGCGGCACGTGGGTAGCGTGGCGCGCAGTCGCTACAAGTGGCTGGCGCTGAGTGGGGTGGTGGGCACGCTGCTGCCGGCCTTCCTGTTTGCTTACGCCGAAACCCGGCTGGCCTCGGGGCTGGCAGGCGTGCTCAATGCCCTCACGGCGGTGTTCACGCTGCTGGTGGGGGCGCTGCTGTTTGGGCAGAAGCTCACGCTGCCGCGCGTGCTGGGCATTGCTCTGGGCCTGGCGGGCACGGTGGTGATGCTGCAACTGGGCGGCAGCGGCGGCGATGCCACGCCCGCCGGCGAGGGCAACGCTTGGTACGGCCTCTACATTCTGGCCGCCACCATTGGCTACGGCCTGAGTGTGAACGTCATCAAGCACAAGCTCAGCGGCCTGTCGCCCATCGCCGTCACCTCCATGCTGTTGATGCTGATTGGTGGGCCGGCGCTGGCTTTCCTGTTGCTAGCTACCGATTTCGTGCACAAGCTGACGACCGCGCCGGGCGCCTGGACGGCCTTTGGCTACATTGCGCTGCTGGCCACCATGAGCACGGCCGTGGCCATGGTGCTGTTCAACAAGCTAATTCAGCAATCCACGGCGCTGTTTGCGTCTTCAAGCACCTACCTCATTCCCATTGTGGCGCTGGCGCTGGGCGCGCTCGATGGTGAGGCCTTCAACCTCTGGCACTTCGTTGGCATGGTGGTGATTCTGGGCGGCGTGCTGATTATTCACCGGGCGAAGTAGGAAGAGGGAGACATTATTGAGGGAAAGTTTAGAACGTCATGCTGAGCGCAGTCGAAGCATCTCTACCGCAGCAGTAAATGAATTACTCTTCGTGGTAGAGATGCTTCGACTGCGCTCAGCATCACGTTCCTATTGCTCACTGCTCATTCATATAGGGCCACTCCTGAAACCGCCCCGGCAGGCCGGCGGCGAGGGCATTGCCGCGCAGGTAGGCCAGCAGGCGGGTGAGCTCTGCGGCATCCTGCACGGCGTATTCGTGCCAGCCAACTTGCCAGAACTCGGCTTCGGGCGGGAGCTTGGGGCGCACCAGACGGCGGCAGGCGGTGCCGGTGCGCAGGTGCAGCAGGTCGATAGCTTTGGCGAAGGAAAGCGTGCTGTCGTCGGGCAGTTCGAGCACGAGATGAGCGTGGTTGGGCAGGATGGCGAAGCCGTGGACGCGGAAGCCAGTTTCCTCCAGCATCAGAATTTCGCCGGCCAGCACCTCGGCCATCTTCTCATTTTCGAAGTAGCGCGGGCCGATTGGGGTGCGGTCGAGCACGGCATCGAACTGTGCGAAAAATTGCTTCTGGGCGCGGCGGTAGTCGGCACCGGCCTCCTGGGCGGCGCATAGGCTAGCTTTAAGCTCGCGGCCGGTGGCGGCCGGGATGGTGCCGTGCAGGCGAAAGGTGAGCAGACTAACCATGTGGCGGTAGATGATGTAGAAACGCATATTTGCGTCTCGTCGTTGAGCGATAATATGAGAAAGGCACGGCTCCAGCCGTTCAACGACGAGACGCAAATATGCGTCTCTACCACATCGTCAGCACGCCGTTGCTTTCCCGCAGGCGGTTCTCGCTCAGCAGCGTTTCGGTAGCTGCTACCAGAAGCTGCCGCAGCTCCTCGCCGGGACGGGCGAAGCCCAGCAGGCGGGCGGCGGCGGCGGGTGCGGC
>NZ_BAAGZM010000726.1:0-1901 GCF_054778495.1 Hymenobacter agri | reverse complement strand
GTAGCCGCCGCGGCCGAAGTTGTCGTCGCTGGCGCCGCGCACGGCCGGGCGGGCCAGCAGCACCACATCGGAGAGGAAGGGACCAGTGGCGGGCGCTTCCAGCACCAGCGGCTTCTCGACGGTGGTTTCGCCGCTGGCACTCTTGTATTGGTCTTTGATGGTACCGCGCAGGGTGTATTTGCCATCGGGCAGCTGCACGCGCTTGAGGAAGCTCAGCGGGTTTTTGATGGCAATGGAGGTATCGGAGAGCACCGGCGGCTTCAGCGTGATGACTTCGTGGTAGACGGGTTTGCCGTCGGCCTTCAGAATATCGAGCGTGACCACGGCCGACGACTGAAACGACTTCGGCGCCCGCTGCCGGTAGGTGAGCGGCTGGGTGGGCACGGTCACGTAGATTTCCACTTCGGCCCCCTTCACCACTTTGTCGAGGTTGCGGAAGCGGGCCACATCGAGCAGCAGCTGCGGCGGGCCGGCCTGGGCAGCCAGCGTGGTCAGGGCAATTAGCAAGGTCAGGAGGTAGCGCATGGGGCAAAAGTACGGCGGGTGCGGGGGAGGCTTTGGCAATAGTAGGGCATTAGTAGACTAATTTTGTGCCAGCAACGCGCCAACTATTTTCCTGCTCCGGCCGTTTCTCTCCCGCTATGCGCTCCACCCTCGCCTTCTTTCTGGGAATCCTGATGCTGCTGGGCAGCTTCATTCCGGAGAATGACTTGGGCGAGTTGGCCAAGCTGCCCTCATTGGTAGAGCATTATCAGTACCATCACTCGGCGGCCGGCGGTGGGCTGAGCCTGGGCCAGTTCCTGGCCGAGCACTACGGCGCGGGCACCAAACACTACGCGGGCTGCACACTTTCGCCCCGCCATCAGCAAGACCACCACAACCTGCCTTTGCGCTGCCACCACGGCTGCGTGCAGCTCAGCTTCGTGGTAGCGTCGGTGACGCGCGTAGTATTCACTCCCCGGCCTGCAATGGCCGCAACCCGGGCTTACCGCGCTGCCGCTGCGCCGCGCTACGCATTCAGCCTGAGCAATTCGCTGGGCCAGCCGCCCCGAGCCTAACCCGCCCGCGCCCCCGGACGCAGTGCGCCCACGCCCCAGCTGGCGTCGGCCCCGAACTCCGGGCCCTCTCCCCTTTTACTGGATTATCAGCCCCTCCCGGCCGGCCCGATAGCCGCGCCCGGGCTGGGCCGTATTGCACCGTATTCGCATGCTTTCGGCGATTATCAATTTTAGCATCCGCAACAAGATATTGGTGGCCCTGATGCTGGCCGGCCTTGTGGCCTGGGGCGTGTTCTCGGCCGCCAGCCTGCCGCTCGACGCCATTCCGGACGTCACCAACAACCAGGTTCAGGTCATCACCCAAAGCCCCGCACTGGCGGCGCAGGAGGTGGAGCAGCTCATCACCGTGCCGCTCGAATTACAGCTGCGCACCATCCCGGACGTCACGGAAATCCGCTCAATTTCCCGCTTCGGGCTGTCTGTAATTACCGTGGTGTTTGAGGAAGATGTGGACACCTACCACACCCGCCAGCTGGTAGCCGAGAAGCTCAAAGTGGCCGAAGCCGACCTCGGTCAGGGCCTGGGTGCGCCGGGCATGGCGCCCATCACCACTGGCCTGGGCGAGATTTATCAATACACCATTAAAGTCAAAAAGGGCTACGAGAAGCAGTATGGGCTGGCCCAGTTGCGCGAAATCCAGGACTGGCTGGTGAAGCGCCGCCTGGCCGGCGTGAACGGCGTGGTTGACGTGAGCAGCTTCGGCGGCTACGTGCGCGAGTACGAGGTGAGCGTGGACCCTGCCCGCCTGGCCGGCGCGGGCGTGAGCATGGCCGAGCTCTACGAAGCCCTGCAGGCCAACAACGGCAACGCCGGCGGCAGCTACCTCGAACGCGGCCCGCGGGC
>NZ_BAAGZM010000725.1:0-2201 GCF_054778495.1 Hymenobacter agri | reverse complement strand
GGCCCAGCACGGCGGGCACTTCGGTAAACTGGTTTTCGGAGCAAAACAGTACTTGCAGCCGGTGCAGGCGCGGCAGCCGCAGCAGCCACGCCGGCAGCGCGGTGAGGCGGTTGGCGGCAATGCGCAACAGCTCCAGGTTGGTGCAGTGGGCCAGGGTTTCGGGCAGCGCCGTGAGTTGGTTGCCGGCCAGCATCAGCTTCTGCAGCTGCGGGCAGTTGCCGATTTCAGCGGGGAGTTCTTCCAGTTGGTTATCGGTGAGAATGAGCCAGCGCAGCGCCGACGGCAGGGCTGCGCGGCCCAGCACGGCGGGCACTTCGGTAAACTGGTTTTCGGAGCAAAACAGTACTTGCAGCCGGTGCAGGCGCGGCAGGTCGTCGGGCAGGGCCGAGAGGTTGTTGCCGGTGAGGTTGAGAACTTCGAGGGTATCGGCGAGGGCGAAGATTTCGCGGGGAAATTCGGTGAGGCCGGCGCTCAGGTCGAGGCGCTTGAGGCCGTGGAGCTGGCCGCTGCGCAGCTGGTCGAGGGTATGCATAGCCACAAAGGTCGGCGTAGCGCGGACTTTTAGTCCGCGCGTGAGTGGTAGGCCGGTGTTTTGAAAAAAACGTCATACCGAGCGCAGCCGAGGTATTTCGCGTGCAGTAGTAACCCCTGACGTCAGGATTGTTACCACACGCGAGATGCCTCGGCTGCGCTCGGCATGACGTTCGATACAGTGCTGGGGCTCGGACTAAAAGTCCGCGCTACTCCCCGTTCTTCGACCGCGTACCGGCGTAGTAGTACAGCTCGGCCAGCGACTTTTCGTAGCTGGCGCGCAGGCTTTCCTGCTTGATGCGCAGGTCGATGAGCTTGGACTCGCGGGCGTTGATGAGGAAGATGGTGCTTTCGCCGAGGTCGTATTTCTGGAGCTCGGCGTTGAGCAGCAAGCGCTGGTTGGCGATAGTGAGGGTTTGGAGGGCGAGCTGGTTTTCGTAGGCGCGCAGGGTGTTGTACACCGCGTTCAGCTGGTTGCCGATGGTGCGGCGGCTCTGCTGCTGCTCCAGGGCGGTTTCGCGCAGGTTGAGGCGGGCCACTTGCAGTTGGCCGCGGGCCTGGCGCAGGAAAATGGGCAGCGCGAAATCGACGCCCACTTTGTAGTTATTCAGGCCGAAATCGTAGCTGGCGGGCATTTCGGGGCGGTAGAAGTCGCCGCGGCTAAGCAGGGTGCCGCTCACGTTGAGCGTGGGTTTCAGCAGCTCGCGGCGGTAGCGCTCCTCGATGCTCAGCTGCTGGAGCTTGGCGTCGAGCTTGCGCAGGGTGGGGTGCTGGGTGGCGGCCTGCTCGCGCAGTCGCTCAAACTCGCGGCGCGTCACGCTGTCGCGCCGGGCAGGCTGCGGAATAGCATCGGCGGGCAGCTCTACGGGCTGCGCGTCCTTGTTCCAGAGGTGGTTGGAGAGGAGTAGGCGGGCGTTTTGCAGCTCCACGGCCAGCTGCTGGCCTTGCAGCAGGCGGTCCTGGGCGGTGATGCGGGCCTCCACGGAGTCGATGGGGGCCTGGTCGCCCAAATCCACGCGCTGGCTGATGGCGCGGAAGCGGGTTTCGGCCAGGTCCACGCCTTCCTGCACCAGGGCGGCCTGCTGGTAGGCGTAGTACCAGTTCCAGTAGTCCTTGGCGGCTTGCAGCCACACGTCGTTGATTTGCTTCACCCGGTCGGCCTCGGCCGCGCTCACCATGATGCGGGCCTGCCGCAGGGTATTGCGCCGCGCGTCAATCAGCAGGCCCTGGCCCAGCGGCACCGAGAGGCCCACGCCGACCAGCCCGTTCTGGGGCGTGCGGGTTTCGGGGTTCACGTAGGTGCCCACGTAGCGGTCGTAACCAGCCTTCAGGTCGATACCGCCCAGCCAGATGGGTACTTTGAACTCGTTGCCCCACTTGTTGTAGTAGTCAGTGCCGCCGAAGATTTTGCGGTCGAAGCCCGAGGTGGCTTTGGGGTCGAAGCTGCCGCGGGCCTGCAGCACCTGCGCGCGCGCCTTCTCGCTGAGCAGGGCGGCCTGCTTCACGATGGGGTGGTTGGCAAACACCATTTCGGCCAAATCCTGCAACGAAAACACGCGGGCCGTATCCACCGGCACCACGGCCTTGAGGGGCTGGATGGGCACCGGCGGGGGCGGGGCCACGGCGCGGGCCGGAACAGTGAGGTCCGATTTGGGCGTCGGGTTCGGCGG
>NZ_BAAGZM010000724.1:0-1919 GCF_054778495.1 Hymenobacter agri | reverse complement strand
CCAGCCGCACGCCCTCAATGGCATGGGCCGAGGAGGCGTCCACGTCCTGCCCGCGCAGCAGGCGCGTGGCCTGCACCATCCAGTGCGTCAGCACTTCGGCGCGCGGCTGGGCAAATAGCATTTCGTACCAGGCCGGCGAGAGCACGCCCGCCCCGTAGCCCGAGCTGAACGACAGCCGCTCGTAGGTCCACGGAATCCAGGTGGTTTCGGTGGGGACTTTTTTCCGGCCTTTCAGGCGGGCTTTGTCTTCTTTTTTGAGCAGTTCGGGCCGCAGTACCGGGGCGTGCCAGGCGCCGCACACTACCGCCACGCGCGGGTAGCCCTGGGCCAAGGTAGCGCGCAGGGTTTCGCGCATAAAGGCCTCGCGCAGCAGCGTTTCCTCGGTTTCGGGGCGTTGCAGCTCCTCGCGCAGGGCGGTCATCAAATCCAGCACCACGGCGAAGGTGTCGGCGTTGCCGGGGGCGTGTTCGAGGTGGGTTTCCCACCACTGCTCCGAGTCGGTGTAGCCGGCCAGGCGGGCGATGTAGGCCACGGGGTCGGCTTCGGGGTCGTCCGCCGAAGCCGCACCGCCCGACGAAACCTTACGGGACCCCTCCGGGGCAGGCCCCCCATCCAAAAGGGAGGGGGCACCGGTTTGGCTTTCTTGGGGTTCGGCTGGCTCGGTGGTAGCAGTTTTAGAGCCGATGGTTTCATCAACAACAGTAGCTGCTTCCGCTTCTGAGGCTTTGTCGCCCTCACGAGCCGGTGCCCCCTCTTTTTTGGAGAGGGGGGCAGGGGGTGAGGTCCCGGCGGCCGGTAACTCCGCCACCGCGTCCCGCATGCCGAACCGCAGACTCATCGGCAAGTCCATGCAGCGCACGTGCGCCCCATTCCGCGCGGCCCAGTGCACGGCTTGCCACTCCGGCGAGAACTCGGCGAAGGGTAGGAACGAGGCTAGGCCCTGTTGCTTGGGATTGTATACCAGCAGAGCCACCGGCGGCACCAACTCGGGATAGATGGCGGTGGCCAAAGCGGCTTCGGCATCGGCGGGGCATTCGAGCAGGATGATGTCGGGCCGGAAGGCATCGAACGCGGCCACGAGGCTGGCGGCGCTGCCGGGGCCGTGGTGGCGAATGCCGAACAGGCGGAGGTCGGTGGGCATGGGAAGGCAAGGTGGGGGCGGGGGCTGCAAATGAACAACACCCCGCCCAACCCGGCCCGCCTTTTAAGTAAAATCTTCGTCAATCAGCTCCTTATTGAGCAGGGCCCCAGCCTTGGAGCCCGCTGCCACGGCGGCGGCCACGGCCCGCATGGGCGTGGTGTTGTCGCCGGCCGCGTATACGCCCGCCATGCTGGTGCGCTGGAATTCATTGACCTGTACGTAGCCTGCCTCGGTGAGGGCGCAGCCCAGCTGCTGAGCCAGGGTGCCGGGCAACCGAAATGGCACCCGGGCAAACACCGCCGCCAGCGGGTAATCGGTGCCATCGGCCAGCTGCACGGTGCGGAGTTGGCCCTGCTCGTGCGCAAAGCCGCGGATGGGCGTTTCGACCACCGCCACTCCACGGTGGGTCAGCGCGGCCCGCTGCTCCGCCGTGAGCGTGGCCGGTCCGTCCGTGAACAAAGTGAGCTGGCCCGACCATTGCCGAATCAGCCGGGCGAAGTCGTAGCCCACGTCGCCGTTGCCGAGCACGCCCAGGGGCTTTTCGGCCACCTCGTAGCCGTGGCAGTAGGGGCAGTGCAGCACCGAGATGCCCCAGCACGCGGCAAAGCCCGGCAGGTCGGGCAGCAGGTCGCTGATGCCGGTGGCCAGCACCACTTTTCGGGCCGTGAGGCTGGTCCCGGCGGCGGTTTCGATGAGGAAGCCTCCCGCGATGGGGGCGGCCGTCAGCGCCTCATCGGCCCGCAGTTCGATGGTGGGGTACTGCACCACCTGCTCGATG
>NZ_BAAGZM010000723.1:0-1920 GCF_054778495.1 Hymenobacter agri | reverse complement strand
AGGGCATTGGCCTGAACCTGGCCGGCGGCACCCACCACGCCTTCGCCGACCGCGGCGAGGGATTCTGCGTGCTCAACGACCAGGCCATTGCCGCCGCCCACCTGCTGGCGCACGGCCTGGCGCAGCAGATTCTGATTGTGGATTTGGACGTGCACCAGGGCGACGGCACGGCCGCCATTTTCCGCCACGAGCCGCGCGTATTCACGTTTTCGATGCACGCCGGGGCCAACTACCCGCTGCGCAAAGAGCAGTCGGACCTGGATATTCCGCTGGCACTGGGCACCGGCGACGCTGAGTATCTGGCGCAGCTACGCACTACGCTGGCGCCACTGGTGAAGCAAGTGCAGCCCGACTTTATCTTTTACCAAGCCGGCGTGGACGTGCTGGCTACGGATAAGCTCGGCAAACTGGCCCTCACGCCCGCCGGCTGCCGACAGCGCGACGAGCTGGTGCTGGGCCTGTGCCGTGCCCAGGGCTTGCCCGTGGCCGTGAGCATGGGCGGCGGCTATTCGGAGCGGCTGGCCGACATCGTGGATGCGCATTGCAACACGTTTCGGGTGGCGTTTGAGCTGTGGCCGTAGGGTGCGGGGCTTACTACCGCCCGCCGTTGAACGGTACCAGCACGAAACATTCAACGGCGGGCGGGGGCAAGCCCCGCACCCTCCCCGTAACTTTGCGATTAGATGAAAAACCCCAATTCCGAGCATCCCGACCGCATTACTGTCCCAGTCAGAACTAGTGGACAGCCCACCGGCACCCCGGCGCAACAAGCGTTTCGCCAAGCTATTCTGGATGTGGAGAACCTGCGCGAGCGGCTGCACGACCTGCGCGCCGAGCAGGCCGATGCCCGGCGGCGCTACTGGCAGCAGGTGGGGCCGGCAGCGACGGCCGTGGTAGCGGCCCGGCGCGACCTATTCCCAGCGCTGGAGGAAGCCTTGCTGCTGGGCTATTTCAGCCGCCTGGAGGAGCAGCAGATTACGGAGGTAATTCTGGGCAATGCGCGGGCGTTGGCCGACCGGTTTGGCGAGGACGAGGAGGACATCATCCGCAAATATGCGCCCCACGGCAAGCGCCCGATGCCTGAGCCTGCCACGCCGGGCCACAAGGCCTCCAGCTCCAAAACCGCGCCCGAGTTCCACCCCGACCCTACCCTGCCGCCCCACGAGCAAGCCGCCCAAGCCGCAAAGGCCCGCCGCAAAACCAAGGCTCAGTGCCAGCAGGAAGCTGAAGCCCAGGCCGACCAGAAACAACTCGAATCAAACGCCAAAACCATCTACCGCCAGCTGGCCCGCACCCACCACCCCGACCTGGAGCGCGACCCCGTCAAGCAAGCCGCCCGCACGGCTCTGATGCAGCGCATCACCGAAGCTTATGAGGCCGATGACCTGTATACGCTGCTTCAGCTGCTGGCCGAATCGGGACCTGCCGACGCTGATGCCGACGATGTGCTGGCCCGCTACACCCGCGCCCTACTCCAGCAGCAAACCCAGCTGAAGCAGCAGATGAACGAGCTGAAATACGGACCCGACGGCTTCATCACCGGCTCGGGCCGCAAGCAGGAGCTGGAGCTACGCCAGCTCAAGCGCGACCTGCGGGCCGAAGCCGAATACGTGCAGCACATCGGCCGCCTCATCGGCGAAGCCGAAGGGCTGCGCGAGGTATTGCGGCGGCTGGCGGCCGAGGGGCTGGACAGTATCTAACGACCTGCGATGAAGGCCACTGCGTGCTGAATCACGCCGGCGTCGCGCAGAATGCGATTGTGGCCCAAGCCGCGCGTGGCGTGCAGCCACGCGTGGGGCCAGGCAGCCGCGATGTGCCGGCCTTCGGCAAACGGGATAATTTCGTCGTGCTCATCGTGCAGCACCAGTACTTGTTCGGCCCGGGTGCCGGGCCCGGCGGCGGCCACGGCGAAAGAGTCGG
>NZ_BAAGZM010000722.1:0-1932 GCF_054778495.1 Hymenobacter agri | reverse complement strand
TCCCCCACCGGGCGCACGGCTCCGGCCGGCACAGCCCGACGCTCCAGCTCGGCCAGCAGCGCATCGCCATCGACTTCGGCAATGCGCCCGGTAAGCAATTCTTCGAGCGCGGTGCGGTGGACTACGCGGGCAGCATTGGTTTGGAAGCGGGCTTCGATAGCCCACTCCGGTTGTTGCAATGCGGCGCAGAGGTGCCGAAACTGGCCGTCGGAGCCCACAGCCAGCACCAGCTGGCGGCCGTTGGCGGCGCGGTACACGGTGCCGTAGGGCACGATGCTGGGGTGCCCGGAGCCCAGCGGCTGCGGGTCGTGGCCCGTGACAAGGTAAGTAGCGGCCTGGTTGGCCAGGGCCGACAGCGCGCTGTCGAGCAAACTCACCTGCACCAGGGCGCCGCGCCCGGTGCGCTCGCGCTGAAACAGGGCCGTGAGCAGCCCTTCTTTGAGTTGATGCGCGGCTAGCAAATCCACCATTGCCACGGGCATTTTCTGGGGCGGCTGGCCAAGGGAGGCGGCGTTGAGGTGCATGAAACCGGCCTCGGCTTGCAGCACGGCATCGTAGCCGGCGCGCGGGTTGGCGGGGCCGTAGCCGGTGAGGTGGCCGTAGATGAGACGCGGATTGGCGGCAGTGAGGGTGGCGTAGTCGGCGTGCAGCTTCTCGGCGTCGCCGGGCTTGTAGCTGGCGAGGATGATGTCGGCGCAAGCGGCGAGGTGGTGCAACTCGGCCTGGCCGGCAGCAGTGGTCAGGTCGAGCACCCGCGACTGCTTGCCCCAGTTCGAGGCCGAAAAATAGGCGGAAACCGAAGCATCTGTAGCCGCTTCGAGAGCGGATGCTTCGGATGGTTTGACCGTTTCGGCGGTGGTTTTCCAGGTGCGGGTAACGTCGCCGGCAGGGCTTTCGATTTTGAGAACCTCGGCCCCCAGCTCGGCAAAAAACTGGCCCACCTGCGGGCCAGCCAGCACCGAAGCGAGTTCGAGCACGCGGAGGTGAGCGAAGGGAAGCACAGGAACGGGATTGGATTCAGGAATCATTTACTCGGATTATCAACCAGCTAGCTCACCAGCCAACAACCGTACAAATACGTTTTGTAGCGCGCCGGTTGAAACTCGCCGGCGCTGAGCACCCACAGTTGCTGGCCGTGGCGCACGTAGTAAACCGGCAGGCCATCGTAGCCGCTGTACACAAAATCACCTTGGCCCGACCAGTCGCTTGCCTGCACCCGCAATTCGCGCAGCAGCAGCTGAAAATCTTCGCGCCCCAACCAGGCCGCCGCTCGCTTGATTGGCAGTACGTCGGTGTTTAGCTGCGCCAGGAAAGTGGTGCCATCGGCCTGGGGCAGCGGCCACGGCTGGCCAACCCAATTTTCCTCGAAGCCGTCGTAGAGTAGCTTGGGGGTGGCGGGCTGATAAAAGGCGGTGAGGGCCATACGGATGAGAAAGCAGCTGAACGGTGAAGCAAGATACTGTGGCTGGCTCGGCAGCCAGCGTTAGCAACCAGCTCAGCTCGCCAGGTAGCCGTATTCGCGCAGCTGCTCGCGCACGTCGCCATCCAGCTTCAGCAGGCGGCCCTGATGCAGCAGATACACCACGTCGCAGATGGGCAGCACTTCGGCGTAGCGGTGGTCGGTGAGGAGCAGACCCTTGCGCGATTTCGCCCGCTGCATTTCCTCGGCCAGGGTTTCGACGTGAATGGGCATCACGCCCGAGAACGGCTCATCGAACAGCGAAAAGGCCGTGTCGGCGTGCAGCAGTAGCAGCGCCTGCACCAGCCGCGCCGAACCGCCCGACAGCTCCCCGAGGCGCTTGTCGAACTGCGGCCGCAGCTCCGGAAAGCGGGCCGTGGCTGCTTCGATATCAACTTGCAGTAACCGGGCCGCCCGCGCCAGCGTGAGCGAGGGCGGCAGCAGCGGCTCCTGGGGCAGGTAATTGAGCAGGC
>NZ_BAAGZM010000721.1:0-1932 GCF_054778495.1 Hymenobacter agri | reverse complement strand
GAGCAGCGTGCTGGTAACGGCCACGGCCGCCGAAGTGGCCGACTCATTCGCCAGCGCCACCGACACCTGCCCCGTAGCCGCGCTGGCCGACACCTGCGGCGTGGTGAAGCCCACGCCCCACTGCGCAATATGCACCGGCGCAGTGGCCAGCAAATACACGTTGCGGTAGATGCCCGAGCCGGTGTACCAGCGCGAGTCGGCCACTTCGCTATGGTCGACTTTCACGGCCAGCACGTTGCGGCCGTCGGCGCGCAAGTAGGGCGTGAGGTCGTACTGAAACGCCGCGAACCCGCTGGGCCGTTTGCCCAGAAAATGCCCGTTCAGCCACACCTCGCTGTTCTTGTACACGCCATCGAAATACACCGCCACCCGCTTGCCCGCGAAGCCGGCCGGCAGCCCAAACGTTTTGCGGTACCAGCCAATGCCGCCCGGCAAAAAGGCCGTGGCGCTGGCCCACTGCGCATCAAAGGGCTGCTCGATGCTCCAGTCGTGCGGCAGCGTGAGGGCGCGCCAGGTGCGGTCGTCGGCCGCCGGCTGCTCTGCGCCGGCCGCATCGCCGAGGTGGAATTTCCAGTTATCGGTAAACAGTACCCGCTGGCGCTGGGCGCGGGCCGGCGGGTGCTGGCGTTGGGCGAAGCCAGCTACGAGGGCGTGGTGACGGAAGCGAATGTTGCCCCGGCCGCCGCTTCCAACTTCGGCGACATCTCGGCCCGGCAAGCCAGTGCGGAAGTTGATTTTGCGGCCTTATTGGCTGAAACGCGGGCGTTTCTGCGGGCGCCGCAGCCGGTGTCGGACGCCTTGCGGCAGCAGGTGCGCGCCCATTACGACCTGACCACGGTGGCTGCCCGCGTGCTCGAAACCTACCAAGCGGCGCGCATGCAAAAGGCGGGCATTGGCTACGTTCCGGTGCTGATGTACCACAAAATTCCGGACGCGCCCCCGGCCACTAAGCACCAGATTTACGTCACGAGGGAGAATTTTGAAAAGCACCTGGCGTACTTCCGCAAGCGTGGGCTCACGGCCATCACTTTCGCCGATTACCTGGCGTTTGCCCGCGGCGAGCGGCCGCTCAGCGAGTTTCCGGCCCGCCCCGTCATCCTCACTTTCGATGATGGCTACACCGACAACTATACCAACCTGCTGCCGCTCATGCAGCAGTACGGCTACCGCGGCGTCATCTACCTGCTCGGCGATTTCGACCTGCGCTACAACCGCTGGGACGTGGACCTCGACCCCACCGAGCCGCGCAGCGACATCATGAGCCCAGAGCAGAAGCGCGCTTTCGTAGCCGCCGGCTGGGAAATCGGGGCCCACACCATGCGCCACCCGCACCTGCCGCAGCTGCCCCTGCCCGAGGCCGCCGCCGAAATCGCGCAAAGCAAAGCGGCTTTGGAAACCGCGCTGCAAACCGAAATCGTGAGTTTCGCCTACCCCTACGGCGACCTGAATGAGGACGTGAAAACAGTCGTGCGCGCCGCCGGCTTTGCCCTGGGCGTGGCCACCGACACGGGCGGCCTCACCATCGAGGACGACCGCATGCAGGTGTTCCGGGTGAACATGTTCCCCAACGAGTCGGCCAGCAGCCTGTTCAAGAAAACCTCGCCCTGGTACCGCCGCTACTACCGCTGGAAACGGGGGAAATAGGGGGCTTTCGCTGAAAAAATACTGGTCATGCTCATCTGGTGTCCGCGCAGTCGAAGCATTTCTACTGCGCAAGTAATCAGGTCTAGTATTGCGGTAGAGATGCTTCGGCTGCACTCCGCATGACGGTCTTTTACCGCAGGGCGAAAACCCAGGTGTAAATCAGCGTGCCGATGAGGAAGGCACTGAAAGCCAAGCTGCTGCCGTCGAAGCCCAGCACTTCCAGCCCCGCGGCCAGCAGCCCCACGGCGGCCAGCCCGAAACCCGCCCAGCGCGAGCGTTGCCAGGCCA
>NZ_BAAGZM010000720.1:0-1935 GCF_054778495.1 Hymenobacter agri | reverse complement strand
CGGCCCGCAGGCTGCGCTTGGGCCGCCTACGCAAACTGCCCCTGTCCGCGTTGCCCCGGCCGCCGTGGTGGTGGGCGCCGAGCGCCTCGCCCAGTACCTGCCGCAGCTGCAAGGCAAGCGCGTGGGCCTGGTCATCAACCAGACTTCGCGGGTCGGCAACGCCTACTTAGTGGATACGCTGAAAGCGTGGGGCGTGAACGTAACGGCCATTTTTGCGCCCGAGCACGGCTTCCGGGGCGAAGCCGCCGACGGGGCCACCATCACCGACGGGCGCGATGCCCGCACCGGCGTGCCCGTGCGCTCGGTGTACGGCAAAACCAAAAAGCCTACCCCCGAAATGCTGGCCGACGTGGACGTGCTGGTGTTTGATATTCAGGACGTAGGCGCGCGGTTCTACACCTTCATCAGCACGCTGCACTACGTGATGGAGGCCGCCGCCGAGCAAAACAAAACCGTGCTGGTGCTCGACCGCCCCAACCCCAACGGCGACCTCGTGGACGGTCCCATTCTGGAGCCCGCGCACAAAAGCTTCGTCGGCCTCGACCCGCTGCCCATTGCCCACGGCCTCACCGTGGGCGAACTGGCCCAGATGATAAACGGTGAAAAATGGCTGGCTGGCGGCAAGCCCTGCCGCCTCACGGTGGTGCCCATACAGAAGGGCTACACCCACGCCACGGCCTACCACCTGCCCGTGCGCCCCTCGCCCAATCTGCCCACCGACCACGCCGTGGCCCTCTACCCCAGCATCTGCCTGTTTGAGGGCACCAACGTGAGCGTGGGCCGCGGCACCACGGCGCCATTCGAGGTCATTGGCAGCCCCAGCCAGCCAGCCACGCGGCCCTACAATTTCACGCCCGCGCCCAACGCCGGCTCGCCCACGCCGCCCATGAAAGGCCAGCGCTGCTACGGCCTCGACCTGGCCACCGCACACGCCCGCGAAAACGGCGGCCTCGTGCTGAAATACCTGCTCGACTTTTACCAGCAAAGCACCGATAAGGAGCATTTCTTCGGCAAGTATTTCGAGGAGTTATCGGGCACCGATGCGCTGCGCCAGCAGGTTATTGCCGGCAAGAGCGAGGCCGATATCCGCGCCAGCTGGGAGCCGGGGCTGCGCAAGTTTCGGGCGCTGCGCAAGAAATACCTACTGTATCCGGAGCGGTAACTCTTAAGATTTGATAAAAAGAACGTCATGCTGAGCGGAGGCGCAGCCGCAGTCGAAGCATCTCTACCGTGTAACTAAGTCCAACGACTGGGTTTACTATTGCAGTAGAGATGCTTCGACTGCGGCTGCGCCTCCGCTCAACATGACGTACTACTCGGTACAACGCTCTCTGATTCCCATTCGACTTCTCAAACCTAAATGCTAAGAATCGTTTTCATGGGCACGCCCGATTTTGCCGTGCCCACCCTGGAAAGCCTCGTGGCCTGGCCCGGCTGCCAGGTGGTGGCCGTCGTCACGGCGCCCGACCGGCCCGCCGGGCGAGGCCGCAAGCTGCAAGCTTCCGCCGTGAAGGTGGCCGCTGAGGCGCACGGCCTGCCAGTACTCCAGCCTACCAACCTCAAGTCGCCCGAGTTTCAGGCGGAGCTTAGGAGCTACGCGGCCGACTTGCAGGTGGTAGTCGCCTTCAGGATGCTGCCCGAGGCAGTGTGGAACATGCCGCGGCTGGGCTCCATCAACATCCACGGCTCGCTGCTGCCGCAGTACCGCGGCGCGGCCCCCATCAACTGGGCCATCATGCACGGCGACACCGAAACGGGCGTCACGTCCTTTTTCCTGCGCCACGAGATTGATACCGGCGACCTGATTTTTCAGGACCGCTTGGCTATTGCGCCGGAGGACGATTTCGGCAGCGTGTACCACAAGCTGAAGGACGTGGGCGCGGCCCTCGCGCTGCGCTCGGTGCAGGCCATTGCGGCCGGCACGGCCCCCAGCAC
>NZ_BAAGZM010000719.1:0-1938 GCF_054778495.1 Hymenobacter agri | reverse complement strand
GAGAACGGGTCGAGCAGGCGCAGGCGGCTGGTGCTGTCCTGAGCCGGGTCGGCCTGCAGCACGAGGTCGCGCGGGCCGGTGAAATCGGTGAGCTCAAATTCAACGAGGCCCTCCGCATTGCTGAGGGCGTTGCCGAGGCGCGTCAGGCGGCTGGGCGACGCCAGGAAGGTATTGACGTTGGCGCGGGGCTGGCCGTTGGCTTGCAGCAGCTGCGCCCGCGCTACCAGGCCGTGCGGCTCGGGCCGAAACGCCAGCGGCTTGGCCGCCAGCACTTCTTCCCAGCGAAACCGGCTCCAGCCCTGCGTCAGCAGCAGGTGGTCGGTGGCTTCGAGGGCCGCCGCATTCGTAGCCGTGAAGTAATAGTCGGGGTCTTCCACCGGGCCCGTCAACTCCGAGGTCAGCCACAGCACGCGGTCGATACCCGGTAGCGGAGTCGTGTTCAGCGAGTCGAGCCGGTACACGGCCATCGACAGGTTGGCGGGCAGCGGCGTTTGCTGGTCGGCGGCGCTCACCTGCAGCTGCACCTTGGCGCGGGGGCCATACTGCGGCTTGTCGGGGCGGGCCGCCACCGCCAGGGCCCGGGTTGGCGGTCGGAAGTATAGCCGCTCGCACACCGGCTGCTGCGCCCCGGTGAAGAGCGTGAAGTGCGACACGCCGTCGAGCAGCGAGCCCGCATCTACCGTAAGCGCGCCCTGGCCATTCACTAGGTTGAGGCGGGTGGCCAGCGCCACCTGCTGGCGCGAGTGGCCCAGCAGGTACACGGTTTCGGTACGGGCCGGGCTGGCCGCCACCGTCAGGCGCAGGTGGGCCGGGTCGGTAGGGTCGAGGTGCAGCACGTAGCCCAGCTCGAAGGCCTGGGGCAGGGGCCGCGTCAGGGGCTGGCCGTTGGGCAGCGTTACCACGGCCGTGTACACGTCGGAACCCGCCGCCGGTGTAAAGTCGAAGGCACCCATGCCGCGGTGCAGAGTCTGGAAGGTGGCCACCACGGTGCCGCGCTGGTTCAGCACCTTGCCCGTGGCCGCCATGCCGCGCCCGGTGCGGTCGGTTACTTTAAAGGCTACCCGGCTGCGCAGGCCCCGCACGAGGTTGCCGCCCTCGGGGAAGAACTGCACATCGGTGGTAGCCGAGTCTTTCGCCGCCGTGCCCGAGGCCGTGAAGGTATTCACCACCGTGACGGTGGTGTGGAAATACGTAGCCGGGTCAAAGTTGCGCATCCAGCTGGTGTAGGCCCGCACCGTGTACCGGCCCGCCGGCAACGAGGCCGGCAGCACAAATGAGCCCTGGCCGGTGGCGTCGTGCAGGGCCACCTTGCCCTGCAGCACGGGCTGATGCTTGGTATCGAGCACCTCCACGTAGGCCACGCTGCTCAGCGGCAGGGGGCGGGCGGTGGTGCCGTCGGCGGCATACACGCTGAACCACATTGTCTCGCCACTCAGGTACAGCGGGCGGTCAAGGTGCAGAAACAGCTTTTCGTGCGGGTCGCGCTGCTCGTGGCGGCGCAGCTGGCGCCCCAGGCGGTCGAGCGAGTCGGGGGCCTGGGCCGCTGCTGTGCTAAGCAGGCCCAGCCACAAGGCGAGCAGTAGGCCGGGGCGGCAAATCGGCAATGAAAGGGAGAATGCGCGCATAAGATTTACCAAAAACTAGGCTTAACATCGGTGCCCCGGGCCCGACAATCGATGCAGGCGCGCGATTTCAGGGTGTAGCCCCGCAGCCCAAACTGGCCAAACAGGGGCTCAATGGGCAGAAACTGGCCGCTGCCGAAGGTTGCCGGGATAGCCTCCGCCGGCTTCACATTCATTGGGGGTGGCGGGCGGTCGAAGAACAGCGAGTCGGGCGGCATACAGTCTTCGTAGCCGTTGAGCACGCGCCAGCTGGTGGGCACGTCTTGGCGGTTGATGAAGAGGCGGCGGGACTCGACGGAGTGGGCGCTGACGAAGC
>NZ_BAAGZM010000718.1:0-1940 GCF_054778495.1 Hymenobacter agri | reverse complement strand
CCGCGGGGGCTTGGGCGGGCGGCGTCTGGTTGCAGGCGGCCAGCAGGCTCAGGCCCAGCAGCAGCGGGCCGGTGGCGGCAGATAGTAGGCGCATAGTGGTGGGGGTAAGCCGAATGAACGGCAAATAATAATGAACAGCAAACGAAAGAACGTCATGCTGAGCGAAGCCGAAGCATCTCTACTGCAACACTAAATCAAATTAGTTGCGCAGTAGAGATGCTTCGGCTTCGCTCAGCATGACGTTCTGATTGGTTTGCCGGTTACGCGTCGGTTACTCGTCGGTTTTCTCCTTGGTTTTCTGGGTGCCAGCGCGGGTTTTGGTTTTCACCTTCACTTTGTCGAAGCCGGGGGCGTCCTCATCAGCGGCGGGAGCGGGCTTGTCGGGGGCATCGGCCGAGTTGTCGCCCATGTCGCGGGCCGACTTAATGGTTTCCGTCGTTTCCACTTTCTTCATTTTCTGCTGGGCCAGTAGCAGTTGGTCCTGCGCAATGGTGCCCTTCTTCCAGGCCGCAATTTCGGTGGCGAGCTTCTCACGCTCCTCCTTGCTGGGCTTGTTGGGGTGCATCAGGGCGTTGAGGTCGGGCTTGCCGGCATCTTGCCAGGCCGTGAGCCAGAACGACGATACCATGGCCGGGGCCGAGCGCAGGCGGTAGTCGACCATACCGCCCACGGCCTTGTCGTACTCGTCGGCGAAGGCGTCGGAGAAGCGGCGCGAGGTTTTGCCGTAGCGGTGCGAGAAGGTGTAGCGCACCTCGGGCTTCATGGTTTTCTCGATTTTGGTGGCCCGGTCAAAGGTTTCTCCCAGAAAGCCGTAGCTCTGGCCCAGTACCGTCCAGATGGCATCGAGCGGGTTTTTGATGTACTTGGCAGGCTCGCTGGCGAGGTTATAGGTACCGATGAACCGTTCGGGCAGCTGGCTTTCCCACAGCGAGTGCAGGCCCTTTTGGTCGGTTAGCTGGCCATCGTAGTTGATGGTGGTGTGCAGCGGCACGAAAGCATCGCCCACGTAGTGGCTCAGCTCCGCCGAGTAGCGGATGATGGCGGTTGTATCGCGGTTGCGGAAGGCTTCGGTCAGGCTGTCCTTCATCTCAATCACCACCCACGGCACGGTGCCGTACTTTTTCAGGGTGTCGGCCGTGAATTTCGACGTGGCCTGGTCGTACTGGCGCGGCATTTTGCCGAAGGGGTCTTCTTCGGAATAATGGTCCATGTCGATGAAGTGCTTGGGCGCTTCGGTGGGGTCGGTGTTGCGACGCTCGTCGGGGGCGGTGCTCAGGCGCACCAACTCGGTCATGTTGCGGTAGTAGAAAGCCTGCATCGAAGCCGGCAGGTCGTACACAGCAATCTGGGTGATAGTACGGTGGCCGAAGAAGCCCCAGCCGCTGGCCGTGCCGGCCGCCAGCACCAAGCCTGCCGACAGCAGCGTTAGCAACGTTTTTTTCATGGAATTAGGAGTTGTTTGAGCGGGGAAGGCCAGGGGCCCGGCCAAAGTTCGGCAACGGGCGGCATATTATTAGGTGTTGGGTATTTGGCCTTCCTTAAAACCCAATACCGGATACCCAACACCTCGTACCGAACACCGAATTGCACTTCGCTCACGCTGGTGGCCGAGGCCAGTAGGGCCGCCACCGGCCGCAGGTGCAGCTTTCGGCCAGTGCCAGGGTGAGCTGGCACTACAAAAACTACTGCAACAGGCCGTTGATAGCGAAGGGTTTGGTAGTGGAAGAGGACGCGTGTAGACTGTCGCCGCAGATGCCACGCTTCCCGACGGAAGTTGCGGACGAGCTTTGCTTAAGTCGGGGCTACTTTGCGCCGCCGCGCCCAGCGCCAAAGCGGCCAGGCGCCCACCACCAAGCCTACGGCCACCAGCGCGTGCGGCAGGTCGGCCACCACATTCAGGCCCAAAAAAGCCAGCGACAGCGCCACCAGCAGGCCCGTGC
>NZ_BAAGZM010000717.1:0-1942 GCF_054778495.1 Hymenobacter agri | reverse complement strand
GGGCGGCCCCGCGCGCCTTCGCCGACTTTGCGCGGGACTACGCCCCGGCTTTTCAACCCGCGCCGCCTGCGCCGGCCGACTAATCGGTCCGCCAGCCAGCCACGCACTTTCTAAAGAGTGCTATTCACCAAGCCGGCCTGTCCATACGCGCCAGCGCCGCCAGTGGCGGCGCTGGCCACGGGGCCTATAAAGCATGGAGTTCCGCTTAAAAACCCGGCGCGCCACTCAGAAAGCCCGCAACGCCGGGGCCGGGCCCCAGCGCGATGGCCAAAAAGGCAGACGAGCCGCCCGGCGCTGGCGTAATTTGCGGCCGGTATTCAGCTTGTTGCTTTTCGTTTGATGGTTCGTTTTTCTGCCGCTGGCCGGCTTTTGTTGATTTTGGGGCTGCTGAGTGGTGGTCTGTTGCGCCCGGCCCACGCCCAGGCCCTGGCCGAGGATGCCCCGCCGCCCAAGCGCGAGCTGCGCGGCATGTGGATTGCCACCGTCGAGAACATCGACTGGCCCAACCAGCGCGGCGAAGCGCCCGAGCAGTACCGCCGCGACTACCGCCGCCTGCTCGGTGCCGGCCAGCGCGCCGGCCTGAACGCGGTGTTCGTACAAATCCGGCCTGCCTCGGATGCTTTTTATAAGTCCGACATCGAGCCTTGGAGCAAGTGGCTGACCGGCACGCAGGGCAAGGCCCCGGCCAACGGCGACGACCCCCTGCCCTTCCTCATCACCGAGGCGCACCGGCGCGGCATGGAGTTCCACGCCTGGTTCAACCCCTACCGCGCCACGATGGACTCCGTCACGCGCCGGCTGGCCGCCAACCACCCCTACCGGCAGCATCCCGAGTGGTTTTTGCGCTACGGTGGGCAGCTGCTGTATAACCCCGGCCTGCCGGCGGTGCGGGCCCACATCACCCGCGTGATTCTGGACGTGGTGCGGCGCTACGACATCGACGCGGTGCACTTCGACGACTATTTCTACCCCTACCCCGCGCCGGGGCTGGTGTTTCACGACGAAGCCGCTTTTCGGGATGAGAACCCCGAGGGCATTGCCAAACTGGCCGACTGGCGGCGGCAGAACGTGAACATCCTCATCCGCGACCTGCACGACAGCATTCGCTCGGCCAAGCGCTGGGTGAAGTTCGGCATCTCGCCCTTTGGGGTCTGGATGAACAAGTCGGCCGACCCGCTGGGCTCCGACACCCGTGCCGGGCAGCCGTCGTATTCCAACCTGTACGCCGACTCGCGCCTGTGGCTGGAGCAGGGCTGGATTGACTACATCGTGCCGCAGCTGTACTGGAGCTCGAATTTCCGGCTCGTGCCCTACCCCGTGCTGCTGGAGTGGTGGACGCGCAACCACTTCGACCGCCACCTCTACATCGGGCACGGCACCTACCGCATGCTCGAAAGCACCCGCTCGGACACCACCTGGCGCAACCCGCGCGAGCTGCCCCGCCAGATTCGGCTGAACCGCAGCTACGATGGTGAAGCGCCCGGCAGCGTATTCTTCTCGGCCAAATCGGTGCTTACCAACCCGCTGCACACCACCGACTCGCTGCGTCAGAATTTGTTCCGCTACCCCGCCCTCATCCCGCCCATGCCCTGGATGGACGCCATGCCGCCCCTGCCCGTGGCCAACCTCACCCTGCGCCGCCTCAGCCACTACGTGACGCTGAACTGGCAATCGGGCGCGCCGGCGGCCGATGGCGACATCGCCACCTACTACGTGCTCTACCGCTTCGAAGCCAACGAAGTAGCCACTCCCAACGACCCGCGCCACATTCTGGCCCTGGTGCGCCCCGCCCCCGGCTACCCCGGCACTTTCGTCGATACCACCGCCGTGCCCGGCCAGGCCTACGCCTACTACGTCACGGCCGTCGACCGCCTGCACAACGAGAGCCGGCCCATGCGTGTCGTCACTACCGGCCTGCAGCTCACCGAGCTGGCCCAGGGCC
>NZ_BAAGZM010000716.1:0-1947 GCF_054778495.1 Hymenobacter agri | reverse complement strand
CCACCGCCAGCTGCCGCCCCAGCGTGAGCACAATGCCCAGCAGCATGAGCGTGTAGAGGCCGTGCTCCAGGAAATACAGGCCCTCCACGGTGGCCCAGTTGGCCTGGGCCAGGTCGCGGTCGGGGCCGGCGGGCAGGGCGGGCATCAGCTCAGCCTTGGGCTTGTGCATCAGCTCCGACACGGTGATGAAGCGGTAGCCTTTCTGCTTGAAATAGTGGATGATGCGCGGCAGCGCGGCCACCGTGGCGCTGCGGTCGCCGCCGGCGTCGTGCAGCAGAATCACGCTGCCGTTGGCCTGCTCCTTCACCACCTGGTCGAAAATCTCGTCGGCCGTGACGCCCTTGCGCCAGTCCTGCGGGTCGATGCTTTCGCCCACGGTGAGGTAGTTTTCGCGCTTGGCCAGCATGATGGGCTCGATTTCCTGCAAGCTCTGCGGCTCGGAGTCAGCATTATAAGGCGGCCGGAACAGGATGGTGCTGTGCCCCGTTACGCACTCGATGAGGCGGCGGGTGGCGTTGAGCTCCAGCTCGGCACGCGCCGGGCTCACGCCGGCAATGTTGGGATGCGAAAACGTGTGGTTGCCAATCTCATAGCCGTCGTCGTAGAGCTGGCGCAGCAGCGGCACGTTGTTCTCGGCGTTCTCGCCCACTACGAAGAAGGCGGCCGGCACCTTCTCCTTTTTCAAAATACTGATAACCTGCGGCGTGTAGGTTTCGTCGGGGCCGTCGTCGAAGGTGAGCACCACGATTTTAGGGGCCGTGCCCAGCTTGCGCACCACGTAGCTGGTGGGCAGCACGGCGTAGTTTTCCTCGCTGATGAGCTGGTCGGGATGGTCAAGGGTCAAATCAATGCGGCCGTTTTGCGGGCCGCTGAGAATGTCCAGCACCTCGCCCTCGCCGATGTAGTCCACGTCGGTGGCGCCCACCGGGCGGCGCAGGCGTTGGAGCAGCGCCGGGGCGCTCTGTTGTAGGCTGCCAGCCCGCAAGTCCCGGTTAAAAAAGCCCCACAGGCGCGGGTCTTCGGAGCCCAGGCGCCACACGGCCACTCCCGCCAGGCCCTGGTCGTCGGCGGCGCGCATGGCGTTGAAGTTGGTGGCCGCGTCGGTGAAGTACACCTGGTGCGGGTGGTCGTGCTCGTCGGCGTAGCTGAAATCGAGGTTGTAGGTGTCGTTGTCGAAATGAATCTGACCTTCTGATTCCTTGGCCGTGGTCAGGGCCTCCTGATAGGTGAGGTCGGTGCCTTCGATATGCTTCGGGCCGCCGTCGGTCTGCCAGTCGTAGCCGTAGGCGGCCAGGCCGAGTACTAGCTTTTGGGGGGCGACCTGGGCTTCCATCTTGGTCAGAATGTCCTCTACCCACTTGTGGGCGGCTACGGGGCCGGGGGCGCTGCCGGTTTCGTGCTGGTCGTAGGCCATCAGGATGAGATAGTCGTTGGAGCGAGCCAGCGTGGCGGGGTCGTAGTCGTCGTTGAGGGGCGCGATGTCCTGCGTCACGAGGTAATGGCCGGCGTGCAGGGCGGCGTAGAGCTCGCGCTGGAAGGCTTCGAGCGGGGCGCGGTCGTCGAGGTTCAGGTTCTCGAAGTCGATGTTCACGCCCTGAAAGTTGTAGCGCCGCAACGTCTGCAACACATTAGTGATGAACAGCTGGCGGGTGCGCTCGGTGGCCAGCATCCGGCGCACGTTGCCGCCGTTCCACTGCTCGTGGTAGTAGTTCGAAATCATGGGCACCACGGCCACGCCGGGGTGGCGGCGCAGCAGCGCCAGGGCGGCCGTGTCGATGTCGGTGCTCAGTTGCCCGGCCTCGTCGGGCACGAACAGCCACTCGGGCAGCACCATGTTCATCTTATCGACCTGCCGGCGCAAGGTGCTCAGCGATTGCGCGTCCCAGTTCACGTAGAAGCCCGCCCGGATGGGCAGCCCGTCGCGGAAAGCCGGGGCCGGACGGCGCT
>NZ_BAAGZM010000715.1:0-1947 GCF_054778495.1 Hymenobacter agri | reverse complement strand
GACACGGCCAACGCCGGCGCCACCACCCGCGCCAACCAGCGCATGGCCGCCTTCACGGGCAGCGCCGCCAACATTCAGCAGCTGCGCGACCTGCTCAGCCACCGCAACGACCTGAACGGCCTGCAGGTGAAGCAGCTCGAAACCGCCCTCTACAACGCCGCCAACAACCCTCAGACGGTGGCCGACGTGGTGAAGGCCCGCATCAAGGCCGAAGCGGCCCAGACCGAGAAGCTGTACGGATTCGACTACAAGTACGCGGGCAAATCGGTGACGACCAACGACCTCGACGAGCTGCTGCGCAAGGAAACCAACCCCGCCAGGCGCCAGCAGGTGTGGGAGGCCAGCAAGGCCATTGGCCCCACGCTGAAAGACGGCCTGCTGAACCTGCGCGACCTGCGCAACCAGACCGTGCAGGCCCTGGGCTACCCCGACTACTTCACCTACCAGGCCAGCGACTACGGCCTGACGCGCGACGAGATGATGGCGCTGGTGCGCAAAATCAACACCGAGCTGCGCCCCCTCTACCGCGAGCTGCACACCTACGCCCGCTACGAGCTGGCCAAAAAGTACGGCGTGAAGCAGGTACCCGACTACCTGCCCGCCCACTGGCTGCCCAACCGCTGGGGCCAGGATTGGGGCTCGATGGTTGACGTGAAGGGCCTGAATCTCGATGCCGTGCTGGCCAAAAAAGGGGCCGAGTGGCAGGTGAAGCAGGGCGAGCGGTTCTACCAGAGCCTGGGCTTCCCGGCCCTGCCGGCCTCGTTCTGGGAGAAAAGCAGCCTGTACCCGCTGCCCAAAAACGCGGACTACAAGAAGAACAACCACGCCTCGGCCTGGCACATGGACCTAAACCAGGACCTGCGCAGCCTGATGAGCGTGGAGCCCAACACCGAGTGGTACGAAACCGCCCACCACGAACTCGGCCACATTTTCTATTACCAAACCTACTCCAACCCCGAGGTGCCGCCGCTGCTGCGCCAGGGGGCCAACCGCGCCTACCACGAAGCCATTGGCAGCATGATGGGCCTGGCCGCCAAGCAGAAGCCCTTTTTGGTGGGCCTGGGGCTGATTCCGGCCAGCACCAAAACCGACCAGACGCAGCAGCTGCTGCAGGAGGCCCTGAGCTACGTGCCCTTCATCCCCTTCGCCTCGGGCGTGATGAGTGAGTGGGAAAATAGCTTCTATGCCGATAAGCTGCCCGCCGACCAGCTGAACGCCAAATGGTGGGCGCTGTGCAAGCAGTACCAGGGCATGGTGCCACCCACCACGCGCGGCGAAAACTACCTCGACCCCGCCACCAAAACGCACATCAACGACGACCCCGCGCAGTACTACGACTACGCCCTGAGCTACGTCATCCTGTTTCAGCTGCACGACCACATCGCCAAGAACATTCTGCACCAAGACCCGCACGCCACCAACTACTACGGCCACAAAGAAGTAGGCGACTTCCTGCGCGACATTATGCGCCCCGGCGCCAGCCGCGACTGGCGCGCCGTGCTGAAGGAGAAAACCGGCGAAGACCTCTCGGCCCGCGCCATGGTGGCCTACTTCCAGCCCCTGATGGCCTACCTGCAGCAGCAGAACAAGGGCCGGAAATACACGATGTAGCCGCCATTTTCGGCCATACGGCCTAGGCTTACGTTAAAGCGCTGATGAAGCGGGCGGGCGCGGAGCAATATGGCTTCGAAAGCGGCCTGCTTCATCAGCGCTTTTATATTCTATCTATTCAACAAATTCCCTGTGCTTCCCACCCGCCTTTACTTTTCTAATGCCGTGGGCTCGGTCCTGTTCGTGCCCGACTCGTTTGCTTATCTCCATTTTTCGGGCGAGTCCATGACCAGCCCCGAGCTGCGCGCCCTTTACGTGCACGCCGCCAACCTGCTGGAGCGCCACGCGCTGCCCGGCATTCTGGCCGACCACCGCGCCATGCCGGCCGCCTTCGCC
>NZ_BAAGZM010000714.1:0-1957 GCF_054778495.1 Hymenobacter agri | reverse complement strand
GGGCGGCCGGCGCGGTGCAGCCAGGTGGCGCAGGCCAGCCCGGCCATGCCCGCGCCAATGATGATGATGGGATGTGAGGACATGAGAGCAATCGGAGTTTCAGAGGTGCTGCCACAGGCGCACCGGTCAGCAGCAGTGTGCTTGCGTTACGGGCGATGGAAGACCGTGGTTGATTGTTCTCACAACCGCGTGCTGTCAGGCGCTGTTATTTAATGCTTATCTGGTATCGGCGCCGGTGCGGCCCGTCTGCCCGGCTGAATGCGCAAATGCATCTGGTCCAGTATCAAGCCATACTCAATCTGTACGCGGCAGCCTACGGCCTGCTGGCTCTCGTGCGCTGGTTCCCAGCGCGGCAGCGTGCGCATGAGGGCCAGCAGCTGTCGGGCGGCCTCAATGCTGGTGCCCTCCGTCTGAAAAGGTTCTGCCGACCAGCTGCCGTTGGCATCAAGGTAGGCTTCGAACCGGAGTACGCCCTGGTAGTTGCTCAGCGTATTATGCGGCGTGTTGGCAGATGATTCAATGGCTTGAATGCGCCGCCACAGCAGTTGGAAGTAGGCCGACGTGCCGGTTTTGTAGAAAGCGGGCGCGAAGGTGCTACTGATTACCGGCGTTGGGGGGGCGCAGGGCGGGCGCATTTGAAACCGCTCGGCGCTCTCGAATGCCCCAACCTGAAAAAACTGCACCCGGGAGGCGCCGTGGTAGCGGTCGCTCGTGCCTGTGGCAGTCCGTTCGAAGCCGGCTTTCACCGTGCCGTCGGGGCCGTAGGTTTCCGTGATGGCATAATTAGCCATTGCACCATTTTTGGCGGGCACCAGCTTCCAGATGCCCAGCGGCCGCCCCGCCACCACGGGCCCGCTGAATTGATTGCCCGACCCTAGCTCGCGCTGCCAGGTACCGGCCCCGTCGATGACCATTTGCTGGCCTGCAGCATCCCAATACTGGCGAATAACGGGTTGCTCGTCGGCCCGGTCGTAGCTGATAATTTCAGCCAGCTGGCCCGATGCCCGCCAGAACTGCCATTCGCCTATCCGGCGGTTGGCGTGGTACTGGCCCTGGCCCTGCGGCTTACCATTGGCATGAAACAGGGTAAAAAGACCTTCCTTCTGGCCATGTACATAGCGTCCCGTTAGCTCCACCGAATTGGTGTCGGGCCAGCGGGTGTCGCGGAAAGCACCGTGAAACGAGCCAGTGGCGTCGAGCCGGGTCTGGCGACGAATGGCCGCGCAGGCCGGCTGGGCCATCTCATAGCTGTTTGTGTAGAACAGATTAAAGCTGTCGCCGCTCACTACCTGCACGTAAGTGCTGAGTGGGGCTGACGGGGCCTGGGTCAGGCCTGCCAGGTCCTGCGCCGATTTCGCCGCCGTTTGGGCCGAGGCCGTGCCGGCTGCCAGTGAGGCCACGAGTGCAAGAAAAAAAGTATCGGAAGGACGCATAAAAGGAAGGCAGTGGTAGAACGATAAAAATTATCGCCTGCTAAAGTAATAGCGCTACCGCTGCCGACGAATCGGCGCTAAAACAGCTTCGGCAGCTTGTGCTCCTTCCATTTCTTACGGGTCTTCATTGTCCAGAACTCGGCCACGCCGGGGCGTTGCAGGCTGATTTGCCAGGCGCCCATTGCCTGGCCCAGGCGGTAGCCGGTGGCTTGGTCCTGCGGGAATTTCTGCTTGATAAGGGCGTAGTCGGCCGCCGAAATATCCTTGCCGATTTCGCCGTGGCAGCGCAGGCAAAGCTGGTTATTCAGCACCACGGGGCGCTGGTAGAAAAACACTTCCTGCGACAGCCGCTTGATAGTGCGCACCGTGTCGGGCGTCATTTCCTCGGCCAGCAGCGGCCCCTGGCTGGTGGGGTTGCGCGGACGCTCGCTCACGCGCCGGGTGGTGGCCTTCAGCACGCCGGCCAGCGAATCGACGGCGCGGTAGGTTTCGGGGCGGCAGAAGGGTAGGGCACGGGCCACGCC
>NZ_BAAGZM010000713.1:0-1962 GCF_054778495.1 Hymenobacter agri | reverse complement strand
GTACCCCGCCGCCGATGGCCTCCGCCGCTTCGCCGACTTTCGGCGCGACGAGGCCCTGATGGCGCGCATCTTCGAGCAGTTCGTGCGCAATTTTTACCGCCGCGAGCAGCGCCGCTACCGCGTGTTTGCCGAAACCATTGCCTGGCAGGCCGACGCCCCCGCCCCGGCCGACCTGGAGCTGCTGCCCACCATGCTCACCGATACCACGCTGGAAGCGCCCGACCGCAAAATCATTCTCGACACCAAGTATTACGCCGCCGCCCTGCGTGCCCGCTACGACCGGCAGCGGCTCATTGCGCCGCACCTCTACCAGCTCTACGCCTACCTGCAAAACCAGCGTCCCGCCCCCGGCCAGGCACTGGAGGGCGTGCTGCTGTACCCCGCCGCCGCCCAGGCCGTCGACCTGCGCTACACCCTGGGCGGGCACCCGGTGCGCGTCGTCACCCTCAACCTGCACCAGCCCTGGCCCGGCATCGCCGCCGACTTGCAGCGGCTGGTGGAGTAGCGGCTGAAGCTATTTAGAAAATCTGGTTTGGCTGCACATCTGTCATCCTGAGCGCAGCGAAGGACCTTATCACGTTGGAAAAACCCTGACGGGACAAAGTCCTTCGCTACGCTCAGGATGACAAGATTTTGACTTTTTAAACAACTTCGCTATCTCCCCCGCAAACGCAAAACAGCCCGGACTTTCCTGCTGGAAAATCCGGGCTGTCGGCGAATGCCAAGGCATTGGAGCTGGCCGCCAGGGCCAGCGGCCAATTACTTCTTAACCTCTTCGGTGGTCGTGGTGGTGGTGGTGCCAGCGGCGGGAGCCGTAGCATCAGCAGCGGGAGCAGCCGTAGCGTCAGCAGCCGGAGCAGCTACAGCAGCGCTGTCGGTGGTGGTGGTAGCAGTCGTGGTTTCGGTGGTAGCAGGAGCCTCGGTCGAAACGGTGGTTTCTTCCGTCTTCTTCGACTCGCACGAGGTCAGACCAGCGGTGAGGGCCAGGCCCAGAGCAGCAACTTTGAACAGGTTGTTCATTTTGAGGGTAATTTTGAAAATGGGTTAACTAAAAAACGCCCTTTATCCCGGCTTTCGCAGAAGGTAACCCGGGGCAGAAAAATATTTTTTCGACGGGTTACTTAGGCCCTTCGTGTGTATTAACCCCCAAAGTGAATGAGCAGGGGCAATCCCACTACTTCCTCTTCGTTGACTCCGACCGACGACGCGCTGATTGCCGCCATTCGCGGCGGCGATGAGCGGGCCCTGGCCCACCTCTACCGGCTGCACTGGCCTATGGTGTCGCACTTCGTACTGCAAAACAGCGGTTCGGAGGACGATGCCCAGGACGTGTATCAGGAGGGCGTGATGGTGTTTTATGAAAAAGTACGCGACGGCTCGCTCGAGCTTAGCTGCCAGATTAAAACCTACCTCTACGCCGTGTGCCGCCGCCTCTGGCTGAAACGCCTGACCAGCAAAAGCCGCTTCGGCGTGCGCTTGCTCGACGACGAGGAGCACGGCCCGTACCTGAACACCGGTGCGGAAGACGATGTGCTGGCCGCCGAAGAGCAGGACCGCCGCTTCGCCACCATGGGCGAGGCGCTGAACAGCCTCGGCGAACCCTGCAAGTCGCTTTTAGAAGGCTTTTACCTGCTCGATAAGTCGATGCAGGACCTCACGGCAGAATTCGGCTATACCAACGCCGACAATGCCAAAAACCAGAAATACAAGTGCCTCGTGCGCCTCAAGAAGCTGTTTTTTACCCACTATAAAGAAGAACCTATCTAAGCTATTCGATTGCCGCCGGCGGTGTGCCGGCGGACCTCCCCCAGTGTTTTACCCGCGGCTGCCCACCCCTCCGGCCGCTAATGCCATGATGACTGAAGCAGACTATTACGCCTTATTTGAAGCCTACGCCGCCGGCGAGCTGGCTGCCCCGGCGCGCGCCGACCTCGAAGCGCGCCTGAGCGCCGACCCCACGCT
>NZ_BAAGZM010000712.1:0-1966 GCF_054778495.1 Hymenobacter agri | reverse complement strand
GAGCCGCCGGGCGGCGCTTCGTGCAGCGCGGCTGGCGCTAAGCGCGGGCCGTCGGGGGCCGGGTTTGGAATCATTCGGCACGTTTTGGGGTTTTAACCTGACCATTTGGAGCGTGAGTCTCGTATAAAACCTCAGCGGCAACCGCTACACTTGTGGCGGCAGCTGCGGTTCAACCTCAGCAACTTTGATTATGCACCAGCATCAGCCCAGCATCGTTCAGCGCAAACGCAAAAGCCTGCGCCGTCAGCGCATGGCGCGTCGTGTTCTGCCCTTCCTGGCCTCGTTGTTTTTGGCTACGCCTTTGGCCGGCAACATTCAGCAGTCGATGGCCGGCAGCACGCGCAACGAATTGCGCATGCCCAAGATGGATTTCTCGCCCAAGGCCCAGTTCGACCAAACCCTGCGCGCTACCTACAATGCCCTCGGGGCCGAGCAGGAAGGCTTGCGCTACGAAACCTTCGCCAAGGCCATGACCGGCTACCTCAACCTGCGTCAGGATGGCAAGTTGGCTGAGGATAAGCAGGTACTCACGGTAGTCGACTTCGACCTGCCCAGTACCGAAAAGCGCCTGTGGGTGCTCGATTTGGCCAAAAACGAAATTCTCTTCCACACGCTGGTGGCCCACGGCCACAACTCGGGCGAGAACGAAGCCACCAACTTCTCCAACACCGACCAGAGCAATATGAGCAGCTTGGGCTTTTACGCCACGGGCGGCGAATACGAGGGCAAGCACGGCCACTCGCTGCGCCTCGAAGGCATGGACGAAGGCGTGAACAGCAACGCCGCCGCCCGCTCCATCGTGATGCACGGTGCTGATTATGTGAGCGAAGACTTCATCAAGCAAAACGGCCGCCTGGGCCGCAGTCTCGGCTGCCCGGCCCTGCCCATGGACCAGTACTCGCAGATTATCGACGCGGTGAACGGCGGTACCTGCCTGTTCCTGAACAAGTCGGATGCCGGCTACTCGTCGCGCTACCTGAATCAGGACGTGGCTATTGCCGCGCTGGTACCGGCTTCGGGCGCGGCCCATACTTCGTAAGCTTTCAGTAGTTTAAGCTGCTTTGCACGGCGCGGCCGGGCTGCTCAATAAAGAGTAGTCCGGCCGCGTTGTTGCGTAATGAAACACCGATACTTTCGCATTTTAGGTAGTCTGCTTTGCCTGCAGCTCGCGGCTTGTTCAGCCGACCAATCTACCGATGAGCATAATGGGAACCTGCCTGCGGCGGCGCAGCAGCCGCTTATCGACAGTGTTGCCGTTCCGCTGGCTTCCACTAACGATGAAGTAGCTGTCGGTTCGGCGTCATCCGGAACGAAAGAATCATTCGTGGCCGCAAAGCAACCAGTGGGCGGGCGACCAACGCGGCGAGTGACTACACAACCTTTGGCTCACCCCACAGTACTGGCCGATGCTCCGGACGAATCCAGCGCTGAGGCATTTGATGGTATTGCGGCCCAAGCGCCGGCCGAAGCCGATAAGTTGGGCAGTTTGCAGGATTTTCTGCTTGCCGGCTTACCCGGCCCCCAGGAATTTGTGGTGCGGCCTGGCCGCGATACGCTGCTTATCGGGCAGCAGGGCACTCAATTATTTGTGCCGGCCGATGCCTGGGATGTGCCGCTCACGAGTGGACCGGTGCGCCTGCAACTGCGTGAGTTTTATACAACACCCGATATCATCCTGGCCGGGCTGGGCACAATGAGCAGCGGCCGCCTGCTCGAAACGGGCGGGATGATACACGTGAGCGCCACCAACGATGCCGGCCGGCCGGTGGCCTTGCAAGCGGGCCGGCGGCTGGGCCTGCGCATGCCCGCGAAAGAGCTAAAGCCGGGTATGCGCCTGTTTCGGGGGGAAGCCGTTGGCCGTCGCTCGCCCAACTGGGTGCTCGATTCGTTGGCCCAAACCACGGCCGCTGCTGGTGGGGCGCACAGTGTCGCTGCCCGCCGCCATAAGCCGGAGCGCGTGCGCCAC
>NZ_BAAGZM010000711.1:0-1967 GCF_054778495.1 Hymenobacter agri | reverse complement strand
GGCGCGGGCCATGGCGGGGCGGTGGTCGTCGTAGCCCAGGTCCCAGGTGTTGCGAAACCAGAGCTGCGGCAGCACGGTGAGCGGCGCGGCTTCGGGGCCGCGGTTGTGGGCCGTGATTTGGATGAGCAGGTCATGCGGGCCAGCTTTGGCATATTCGATGAAGACGTCGAAGTAGCGGTTTTCGGCAAAAATGCCGGTGTCGACCAGCTCGTACTCGGGCTCGCGGCGGGTGCGGCGGGCGTTTTCGTCGCGCACCTCGATGTAGGGAAACGCCTGCTGCGGGTACTTGTACAGCATGCGCATGTAGGAGTGCGTGGGGGTGCTGTCGAGGTAGTAGTACAGCTCCTTCACGTCTTCGCCGTGGTTGCCTTCCGGGTTGGTGAGGCCGAAGAGGCGCTCTTTGAGGATGGTGTCGTGGCCGTTCCAGAGGCCGAGGGCGAAGCAGAGCAGCTGCTTATCGTCGGAGATGCCGCCGAGACCTTCCTCGCCCCAGCGGTAGGCGTAGGCGCGAGCCATGTCGTGGCTCACGTAGTTCCAGGCGTCGCCGTGGGCGCTG
The DNA here is from genome assembly GCF_054778495.1 of Hymenobacter agri. Classification (NCBI taxonomy): domain Bacteria; kingdom Pseudomonadati; phylum Bacteroidota; class Cytophagia; order Cytophagales; family Hymenobacteraceae; genus Hymenobacter; species Hymenobacter agri. Next base: position 1,411 of record NZ_BAAGZM010000711.1, on the reverse strand, counting down.
TAGTCTTCGCGCACGGTGCCCCATTGGCGCTCGGTGAGGTAGGGGCCGAACTGTTTCCAGGGGATGTTGTTTTCGCGGGCTTCGGCGAGGCGGGTTTGTTCTTGCATTGTGGGGAGTGAGGCGGGCCTAAGTCCGGGCTTACGCAAGGATACGGGCAAATGGCTGATGTGGGGCGGAGTTTTGGCCGGCGGAGGGGATGTGCAGCCGGCGCGGCCGGCTTAACCTCTCCCCCGACCCCTCTCCACAGGAGAGGGGAGCCTGACGGCAATGAAAACGGCCCCGATGCGTGTGCAACGGGGCCGTTTTTGGGTTGGGCAGAAAAGGCAGTCAGCCGTTTAGCAGCGCGGCTACTTACTGCTTCAGCAGCGGCAGGTGCATGACGATGCCCCAGACCATTTCGTCGGACACGGTGTCGTAGCCGTGGATGATGCGGTTGCGGGTGGCGATAATCTAACGGGCGTTGGAGAGTTGAAAGCCGGGGTCGGCCTTGTGGGTACGGTCCACGGCTTCGCCCATGATTTCGAGGTTGCGCTCGGTGGCGCGGCGGGTGCGCACGTCGGCCTAGTAGGCGGCAAACAGCATGGGCTGCCCGGCGAAGAAGATTTCGATTTCAAGAATGGCCTGCTGCACGTCGTAGAGGCAGGCACAAATGTCAACGTTCATAAATGACCTGCTGCGTGGCTTGCACCTGGGCGCGGAAATAGGGATTGCGCAGGGCCTGCGCTTCCAGCAAATCGACGGGACGCTGCAATTCTTTTTCTAAAGCGGATTTGAGTGCTAGGTAATTGTCGGCGTATTCTTCTACGGGCATCAGCTCGAAGGCAGCTACCAAATCTACGTCGCTCGCCGGGCCAAATGCGGGCGTGAGCACGGAGCCGAAAGCAGCCAAGCGCTGCACGCGGCGAGGGTGAGGCGGTGGGTGGTGAGGGAATTAATTCATGGCAGTTAATTATTCAATACTGTATCAAGCTTGACTGATTACAGAACGGTATAGGCACGATTTTTAAAATTTCGACTGTCTATGTTTTTACACTCAAATACCAAAATAATGTTACAGCGCTTACCGCCTTGCACAAATTCAGTACGTGCGCTCAATTGTTCATATGGTTCACAAAATAAACGGCCCGGCCCACGACGGCTCATAATAGCGAATCGGTGTCCGTTAATCTGTTCAATCTTTGTTTCTCGCCATAATGATTTTGTTTCACAGATGATACTATCCCGCTTATCAGTCTGACGGGCTATTTCATATAACGACTTTATCGTCCACACACTGTCGCCGTAAATTTGTTGGGGCACAATCGTTAATCTATCTAATGTATCCTTGCAAAATCCGGCGGTGGTCTAAGTGAGGATGGTTCTGTGATTATGTCGGTCGATGCAAATTTTAATTCGGGCTGCGTGCATGCGC
>NZ_BAAGZM010000710.1:0-1968 GCF_054778495.1 Hymenobacter agri | reverse complement strand
CAAATTAGCCCAGTCGAAGCGGCAACGCTCGGCCTGCGCGCCGGCGAAGTTGGACCCCGCCAGGTTGGCCCCATTGAAGCGGCAGCTTTCCGCCTCGCCCGCCCGGCTCAGCACCACGCCCGGAAACTGCGCCGATATCAGGCTGGCTTCGGTGAAAATGGTGCCGCGCAGGGTGGCATCGGCAAACAGGGGCCAGTTGGCCCGGAAAGTGCAGCGGCTGAAGTCGGTTCCGGTGAGCACGGTGCGGTTCAGCAGCACCCAAGGCAGGTCGGCCCCGGCAAAGCTGGCCTGGCTGAGGTCGGAGTCGGAAAAGTTGGCGTTGCTCAGCATCGCGCCCTCGAAATGGGCTTCCCGCAGGTCGGCCTGGTCGAAAGCGCTGATGATGGCGTTGGCCCCATCGAAGCGCGCCCGCCGCAGGGTGGCCTTCGTGAAGCGGCTGGAAACCGGGTCGAGGTGCACGAAGAAGATGGTGCCCTGAAACTGGGCATCCGTCAGGTCGGCCTCGGTGAAGTCGGCCCCGCGCACGCGAGTGCCGGCAAAGGAGGCCCGCGCCAGCTTACCGCGCACAAACGTCGCCCCGTCGACGAGGCCCTGATACATGATGGCCCCCGTCAGGTCGGCCTCGGTGAAATCGGTGCGGGTGCGGTCGGCCCCGCCAAAGTCGGCCCCGGCCAGCTTAGCCCCCTGGAAATTAGCTTCCAGCAAATTAGCCCAGTCGAAGCGGCAACGCTCGGCCTGCGCGCCGGCGAAGTTGGCTTGGCGCAGGTCGGCCCCGTTGAAGCGGCAGATTTCCGCCTCGCCCGCCCGGCTCAGCACTACGCCCGGAAACTGCGCCGCTTCTAGGCCTGCTTCGGTAAACGTCACGTCGCGCAGCGTGGCGCGGGCAAAGTTGGCCCCGGCCAGCCGGGCGCGCTTCAGGTCGGTGCCCAGCAGGAACACGTCGAAAAAATTGAGGCGGCCGTAATCCTCCCCGCTGCGCAGCTCCTCCGGCGACGGGTAACTCAGCGGATACCCCTGCCCGGTACCCACATTGACGCGGTGCAGGCGCAGCGCCGGCTGACCGGTTCGGAAGGTCAGCTGCCAGCCGGCCCGCACTATATAGCCGTCCAGCCGGCCAAACGCTTCCAGCGTCAGGCCGCCTTCGCCGCATTCCAGCCGAATGTGGTCGTCGGCTTCAATCCACGTGAGGGGCGTGGGCTCGGTGCCCCAATACATGCGAAAGCCCTCCCGGCAAAGCCAGCGGTTGTGGCCCACGGCCTGCAGCTGCACGTTGCGGCCGTCGAGCCGGTACAGCGCCACGGGGAATAAGGTGGTGCCGTCCATCCCGGACGAGAAAACGACGTCGTTGTCCGGGTCGGCCCGGCCGGGCCAGGCCAGGTAGCGGGGGTACTGGTCGGCCGGGTGGTCGGCCGCCAGAAACCAGCCGCCGGAAAAGGCCCCAATAGTGGAAAGTTGCGGAGAATCGGGCATCGTGAAAAAGCGGATTTGATGGAGGAAAGAAACTGCCGGGCGCGGGCTACACCGCCGGGGCCGGCGGCACCCACTGGCTCACGGAGGGCTCGGTGCGGCCGTTGGGGCCCAGCAGCACTTCGTAGTTGAGGGTGTACACGCTACGGTCGAGGCCCACGGTGAGCTTGTCGGCGGCCATGCGCGGGGTGCTCACCAGCTGCTCGCCGTCGGGCGTGTAAATGATGAGGCGGTAGTCGTCGGGCCGGCGGCCGGCGCCTTGGCGGGCCAGCACGTAGAGGTAGCCCTTGCCTTCCACGGCCAGGTCGAGGTACTGCGTGCCCTTGGGCTGATTGAGAGCCAGGGTGCTGATTTTGCGGCCGGGCTGCTGCGGGTCGCGGAAGTAAGGCACGGGGTTGCCGTGCAGGTCGAAGGCCTGCACCCGCTGGCTTTCCAGCACCAGCACGGCCCCGTCGAGGCCGATGGCCAAGGCGCTGGGGTTGCGCAGCAGCCCCTCGCGCA
>NZ_BAAGZM010000709.1:0-1974 GCF_054778495.1 Hymenobacter agri | reverse complement strand
GTCCTCGTCCTCGGCAATGGGTGCGCGCGGCGCGGGTGCCCCGATGCCGGCCTCCGACTCCTCACCCAGAAACTTGCCGTAGCGCAGGCGCAGGGTTTGCTGGTCGAAGCCCAGGGCATTGGCCCGGGCGGCGAAGGTGGCGGCGTCGAGCCGGGGCTTTTCGGCCAGCAGCTTGTCGGTGTCGATGATAATCTGGCGCTGGCTGCGGAAGTAGGCCGGGGCCACCTTCACGCCCATGCCCAGGTCGAGTGCGCCCTCAGCCACGGCCGTATCCTGCCACTGCACAAGGTAAGCGTCGGTGCGGGCCGTGTGGCCGTTGTTGTCGCGGGCGGTGAGGTAGAAGTATAGCTCGTCGCCGTAGGTTAATCCCAGCTTGGGCATGTTGAGCAGGCTACCCAGGCTGGCCTGCGCCCTCCCGTCCAGCCCGCCGCTCAAGTCGCGTCGCAGCTCCCGGAACTTCACCGCCTCGCCCTGGCCCTTTGCCACGGTGATGACCAGCTCGGCTCGGGTCAGGCCATAGTCGTCGCGCACGGTGCCGCCCAGCGCCAGAAAGCGGCGCGTCACGGTATCCGAAAACGCCTCCAGCGTGAGAGCGGGCGGCAAGTCGGGCACAGCCGTGAGCTGGTAGGAAATAGGGTCACGGTTGAGGCTGGCCGGGTTTTTCAGGCGCAGCAGGTAGGGCTGCGAGCGCATGATGCGCCGCGTGGCGGTGAAAGTACCGTCATCGCCGGTGGCGGCCAGCGTCTCGTCGGGGTTCTGGAACACCAGCGCCAGCTCGTCGGTGGCGGCCGTGGCGAATTCCCAGCGCACGGTGCTGCCTTCGGGCACCGTCAGGTTGCCGCCATTCTCGATGGTTTCGGCCGGCTTGCCGGTGTAGGGCGGGTAGGTGATGTTGACCTTGAAATCGCGCAGGTTGGGCCGTTCCAGCACCGTGAGTTGGTATTCGGGCGAAGCAAACCCGGCACCTTTCAGCTGAAACGTGACGTCGCCCTGCGGCTGCTCGAAGGTGTAGCGAAATTCGTCGCCGCGGCCCGCTACCTTGCTCAGCCGCCGCTCGCCGCCGTCGAGCAGGATGCTCACGTCGGCCGGCAGGGCTGCGCCCGCCACGCCCACGTCCAGCGTAAAATCCTCGCCCCGGAATGCCGTCAGCTTGGGGTTTTTAATCTGAAACTGAAACGGCGCGGGCGGCGAATACGCCCGCTTGTAGTGCCAGATGCGCTCGGTGCCCTGCACCAGAAAGCTGGGGTAAAAGGCCAGCAGCGCCAGCAGCACGGCGGCCGGAATGGCCGCGTATTTCCACAGCGGCTTGCTCTGTTGCTGAATATTGATGCCCTCGGCAAAGGAAATATTGCCCATTTGGGCAGCGCGCTGCTCCAGGCTGGCGGCAATCAGGGCGTTGTCGCGGGCCTGGCCCTGCAGCTGCAGGGCGTTCAGCAGGCGGTCCTGCACTTCCGGAAACAGCTCGCCCACGCGGCGGGCGGCCTGCTCGTCGCTAAGCAGCCGGCGCAGATTGGTGAGGGCAGCCAGCGGCGTCCAAATCCAGCGGGCGAAGCTGTACACGGTAAGGCCAATGAAGCCGAACAGCAGCCCGGCCCGCACCACCGTAGGCAGGTACAGGAAGTATTCGAGCCCGTTGAAGGCCACGAATAGCGTGAGCAGCAGCCCGCCGGCCACCAGCGCGCCGCGCACCAGCAGGTTCAGGTAAAACTTGCGCTTAAAGGCCTCCAGTTCCGTCCGCACCCGCGCCAGGGCGGGATACTCGGCCGTGGTCGCCCCTTGCTTTATCAACACCGCCATAAATCAGGTCTTAGTCGGGAAAGATACATCAGGAGCGGGCTGCTTGGTTCAGTAGCTTAATCAGAGGAACGTCGGTCATCCTGAGCGCAGCGAAGGACCTCATCATGTTTGCGCCGGTCGATTCACTGCAAACCGTACAGCCATGATAAGGTCCTTCGCTGCGCTCAGGATGACCGA
>NZ_BAAGZM010000708.1:0-1976 GCF_054778495.1 Hymenobacter agri | reverse complement strand
GGCGCAGGCCTGCTGCTGGCGGCCGTGCTGGCCGGCGGCCTGAACCCGGCGGCCGCCCAGGCCCAGCCCACCAAAAAGCGCACCGGCCAGATTGAGGAAGCCGAGATTGAGATTGTGAAGGAGCGGGTGAACCAGCTGCCCGAAGCCACCCGCAACTACGAGAAAATCAAGCTGCCCGCGCCGCCCAAAGTCGAGCGCAAAGTGGCCTACACCTTCCCCGATTTCCGCCTGCCCGCCAACCGCCTTGCCCCGTCGGTGAAGGTGCTCACCATCCGGGCTGAGGAGCCCACGCCGCTCACCGGCAACTTCGTGAAGGCCGGCATCGGCAACTACGGCACGTTTTACGGGCGCGGCTACTTCCACAGTACCCGCAATACCGACCACGCCTACGGGCTCGATATCAAGCACATCAGCTCCATTCAGGGTCCGGTTGATGGCAAGAATTCGCGCATGTCCGAAACCAGCGCCCACCTCATGGGCGAGCTGTACCGCGGCACCGGCGCCTTTGGGGCTACGCTTGACTTCGGCCACGAGCGTTACAATTTTTACGGTTACGGGAAAGCCGCCAATGGCGAAACACTGGCCACGCCCGAATCGGCCGACATCAAGCAGACCTTCAACCGCTTCGCGGTAAAGGCCTACGCCCACAACCGCGACCCCGAGCAGCAACTGACCTACGATGCCGGCATCGGCTACCGCTACTGGGCCGACAACTTCGCGGCTTCCGAAAACGACGTGCGCCTGAACGCCAAAGTCGGCTACGCGCTGGGCGAGTCGAGCCGCCTCACGCTGGCCGCCGACGCCTCGTTTATCGCCGACAAGGACCAGGCCGCGCCCACGCCGATTACGCCCAACCCGACTTCGCTCACCCGCACGCGCGCCTTCGTGCAGGCCACGCCGGCCTATGAGTTCCTGAAAAACAACATTGCCGTAACGGTGGGCGCCACGCTGGGCTACTCCAGCGATACGACCACCAACGTGAGCAAGGCCGTGGCCTACCCGGCCATTCGACTGGGCTACACCATTGAGCCCGAAAAGTTTATGGTGTACGCCGGCCTCGGCGGGGCCCTGCAGCGCGTAACGCGCTACGACCTGAGCACCGAAAACCCCTGGCTGAACCGCGGCCTGAACGTGGCCGATACCCACCGCGGGCCCACTATCTACGCCGGCTTCACGTCCACGCCAGCCCGGGGGCTCGAATTCAATGCCCGCGCCACCTACGCCCGCGACCGTAACCTGTACTTCTACCTTAATAACCCCATCGACCCCACGCGCTTCGACCTCGTGTACGACCGCCAGGCCACCGGCGTGCTCAACATCCACGGCGAGCTGCTTTACAACGCCGCCGAGAAATTCCGCCTCGGCACGCGGATGGACTACAACAAGTACGCCCTCAAAAACCTGCCGCAGCCGTTCCACCGCCCCGAGTTCCAGGGCTCGGTGTTTGGCACCTATAATGTGTTTGACAAGCTGATGGTTGGCGTCGAAGGGTATTTCTACTCGGCCAGCTACGGCATCAGCTACCGGCCGGCTACCACGCCGGGCACCGCGCGCACCGCCGATTTTTACCGCGCCACCACGCCGATTATCGACCTGAATCTGCGCGCCGACTACCGCATTACGCCAAAAATATCCATCTTTGCAATGGGTAACAACCTCGTCAACCGTCAGTACCAGCGCTTCTACGGCTATCCAGTGAAGGGTATCAACGTGATTGGGGGGGCTACCTATAATTTTTAAGTGTTGAATGCTGAATGTTGAGTTTTGAATGATTAGTGTGGTAAAATGCCTTGAGATAGGTGTTTAACTTTTAACTCAACCTTCAAAACTTAACACTTAAAACTCCCCCGATGCACCTCGCCGACCACATCCGTCCTTTGCTCCGTGACCACGACTGCGTGATTATTCCGGACTTTGGCGGACTCGTGGCCGACGTGTCGCCGGCCCGGGCCCAGCCCGGCCGCCAGGCCCTGAGC
>NZ_BAAGZM010000707.1:0-1983 GCF_054778495.1 Hymenobacter agri | reverse complement strand
GCAGTTGGGCGTGGTGCCGCCCGCGCCGGTGCCGCGCGTGGTGTTTCTGGGCGCGGAAAGCAGTGGCAAATCAACGCTGTGCGCTGCGCTGGCCGAGGCCTGCGGCACCGAGTGGGTGTCCGAGTACGGCCGCACTCTGCACGAGCAGAAAAACGGTAATCTGGAATACGAAGACCTGCTCTACATTGCCCGCCGCCACGCCGAGTTGGAGGACGAAGCCGCCCAGCGGGCCCGTGGCGTGCTGTTCTGCGACACCAATGCGGCCACCACGGCGCTCTATTCCTACTACTATTTCCACCGCTGCGACCCCGCCTTGCAGGCCATGGCGGCCGTGTGCGGGCAGCGCTACGCCCACACGTTCGTGTGTGCGCCCACCGTGCCCTTCGAGCAGGACGGCTGGCGCGGCCCCGAGGCGCTGCGCAGTTTCCAGCACGGCGCCATTCTCATGCAGCTTGATTTCTACGGCATCCCCTACACGCTGGTGGAAGGCACCGTAGAAGAGCGGGTAGCACAGGTAATGAAACAGTTGTACATCATTCATTGACGCAACCTTACCGGTTCGTCAGCCAGCCTTTGCGATAAAAGTAGAATAGCTGCGTAGCTACTACCAGGCACATCACGATGAGCACCACCGGGTAGCCGTAGGGGCTGTAGAGCTCGGGCATGTTGTGGGGCAGAAAGCGGCCCTGGTCGTCGTGGCGCTGGAAATTCATACCGTAGAGGCCCACCACGAAGCTCAGCGGGATGAAGATGGTGCTGATGATGGTGAGCACCTTCATCACCTCGTTCATGCGGTTGCCCTGGTCCGACATGTAGAGGTCGGTGAGGGAGGAAATGTTGTCGCGGTAGCTCTCGGCCAGGTCGAGGGTCTGGATGGCGTGGTCGTAGGCGTCGCGATAGAAAATCTTGAGGCTTTCGGGCACCGTTTCTTCGGGCAGGCGCAGAATTTCCGCGATTTTGTCGCGCTCGGGGTACACCAGCCGGCGGAAGCGCACCACGTCTTTCTTGATGCGCAGGATACGGTTGAGCAGGCGGCGCGGGCGGCGCTCGGCAAAAATGGCCGTTTCCAGCTCCTCGATGTAGTCGCCGATGGCTGCCATAGTAGGGTAGTAGTGGTCGAGCACCACGTCGGTGAGGGCGTAGGCCAGGTACTGCACCGGGTGGCGGCGCAGGGTGCTGAAATTGCTGCGGATGCGGGCCCGCAGCGTGTCGAGGCAGTCGTCGTAGTCATCCTGAAACGAGAGCACGTAGTTCGGCCCCGTGAAAATGGACAGCTGGTCGTCGTCGATTTCGAGGTTGGCGGTGAAATCGGTCATGCGCGACACCATGAACAGGCGGTGGTCGTCGAACACATCGACCTTGGCGCGCTGGTAGTCGTTGAGTACGTCTTCCATCTGCAGCGGGTGCAGGCCGAAATCCTGCATCATGCGCTCCATTAGGGGCAGGTCGCCGTAGCCGCGCACGTCAATCCAGTGCTTGAGCTCGGGGTGGTGGTGCAGAAAGGCCAGCAGCTCGTCGTAGCGGTCGGTGTATTCCTCTTCCTGGCAGGTGCCTTCGTCGTACGATGTCAGAAAGATGCGCGGCTTGAGGGCGCCGGGCCGGATATTGAGCGTACCCGGGCGCTGGCCCACCTGCTGCAAACGAGCTTGTTGCGTGGCTTCGCGGTCGGCGATGCTGATGGGGGCCGGCGCTGCCAGGTCGGCCAGGGCTGGGGAGCGTTGGGGGGCGGCCTGCGCGGCGGGTTGAAGCGGATTCATGCGAGAAACGGAGTGAGCCAAGATGTAATGTTGCCCCCTACGGATGGCGGGCCGATGAAGATGTGGGAGCCAATTGCCCCCGGGCCCGTGGTCGGGCCGCGTCGGGATGCCGTACTTTGCCAAAAAAGCAGCGTTGGCAGGTTTGAAAAGTACGGATACTTTACGTGTGGTGGGACCCTGCGGGGCAGCGCCGGCCCTGGCCGTGTGGCTGGCGCCGCACGGGCCG
>NZ_BAAGZM010000706.1:0-1986 GCF_054778495.1 Hymenobacter agri | reverse complement strand
CCCGCGCTGGGCGGAGGCGAAACCGCCCGCCTGGCCCGCCTGCACGACTACGCGGTGGAGCGCCACCTCATTGGCCGCTACGACGACACCCGCAACCAGATGCTGGGCGAGGCCTTCAGCACCAAGCTTTCGCCCTGGCTGGCCAACGGCAGCCTCTCGGCCCGCCAGATTTGGGCCGCCATCGACGACTACGACGCCACTCACGGCGCGCGCAGTAAAGGCGCCATGCAGCTGCGGCTGGAGCTGCTGTGGCGCGACTATTTCCGCCTGCTGGCCCAAAAGGCCGGGCCGGATTTTTTCCGCTGGCGCGGCCTGCGCGACCAATTGCCCAAGCCCATTCAGCCTGACCGTGCGGTGTTTGAGGACTGGGCCGCCGGCCGAACCGGCAACGCCTTCGTGGATGCCAATATGCGCGAGCTGGAAGCCACCGGCTTCATGAGCAACCGCGGCCGGCAGAACGTAGCCAGCTACCTCATCCACGACCTGCACCAGGATTGGCGCTGGGGCGCGGCTTGGTTCGAGCACCAGCTCATCGACTACGACGCGGCCTCGAACTGGGGCAACTGGAAGTACATCGCCGGCACCGGCACCGACGTGCGCGACACCGCTTTCGACGTGGCCCAGCAGGCCCGCCGCTACGACCCGCAGCAGCGTTACGTACGCACCTGGAGCAAGTAGTGAGGCGGGCTGTCCGTTGCGCCAGGCTACTGTTGAGACGCGACTCTTCGCGTCTCGGCGTCTGCGCCTTATCAACGATTTCGTTCAACACCGAGACGCGAAGTGTCGCGTCTCTACAGCGGGTCGGGCCATACGCGTCGGGGCCTACCGTACCTTCGCCGCATGTCCGACACGTTTCCCTTTCTGCTTGCTCCCGCCCCGCCGCCCATCTCGCCCGAGTACGAGATGCTGGTTTTTGCCGACGTGGGCGGGCTCGAAGACTACTATGCCCTGTTCCAGCACTTTGGGTTTGGCGGCACACCGGCCAGCTGGGCCGAGCACCTCGAAACCATTGTGGAAGAGCACTGCCCGGCGCTGCTCGACGAGCTGGAGCTTACCGAAAGCGGCAACACCTTCGTGGCCTACGCCAGCAACGCGGCCATTGCCAAGCAGTTCCTGGATTGCGTGCGCCCGTACTTCGGCTCGCTCGCCCAGCTGCGCCGCTACCTGAGCCAGGCCGACCCGGGCGACTTCTTCGCCTGAGTGCCGGGCCGGATTGCATGCGCGAATAATTCGGGTATCGGAGGCTGGGATGGTCGGGATTTTACGCCCCCAGCCCCTACCTTCGGCACCTACCCCGCCCCGCATGATTACCTATTCCGAAGCGCAGGCCCTCGCCTTCATCACCGACCCCGGCACCCTCAAACGCGGCCAGGAACTGCTGAAACCCGCCAAATGGAGCAACCTGGGCCGCACGGAAACCGCCGCCTGGGGCGACTGCGCCGGCAGCGGCAGCAAGCCCTACCGCACCGGCATCGACCTCACCGAACCGGCCTTCAAGTGCAGCTGCCCCAGCCGGGTATTTCCCTGCAAGCACGGCGCGGGCCTGCTGCTGCTCATGGCCCGGCAGCCCGAGCTTTTCGGTAGCAACACCCCGCCCGCCTGGCTGGAGGAGTGGCTGGAAAAACGCCAGCAAACCCAAGAGAAAAAGGCCGAGAAGCCCGTTGCGAAAGCGTCAAAAGCGGCGACCGTTGCGGAACGACCGGCGGCTGAAGCCAATCTGGGCGCTTCAATTTCTGGGGAAGCGGCGGCTGCGGAAAACGTCGCCGAAGCCTTGCTTCAAACACCAACCACGCCGGCTGTCGACCCCAGGCGCCTGGCCCGCATGGTGGCCGGGGCCGAAGACCTTGTGGCCTGGCTCGAAGACCTGATGCGCGCCGGCCTGGCCACGCTCGATAAGCAGCCGACCAATTACTGGGAAAGCCAGGCCGCCCGGCTGGTCGATAACCAATTGCCCGGCCTGGCCGCCACCCTGCGCGAGCTGGCCAC
>NZ_BAAGZM010000705.1:0-1996 GCF_054778495.1 Hymenobacter agri | reverse complement strand
TGGCCGTGAGGGCCAGAATGGGGGTGGCCGCCCGGGCCGGGTCGGCGGCGGCCCGCATGTGGGCCGTGGCTTCCAGGCCGTTCATGCCGGGCATCTGAATGTCCATCAGCACGGCATCGTAGCGGTGCTGGGCAAACAGGTTGAGCGCCTCGTGGCCGCTGCCGGCCTCGCCGACCAGCACGCCGTGGCCTTCGAGCAGCAGCAGGGCCACCTCGCGGTTCACGGGGTTGTCTTCTACCAGCAGCACCCGGCGGCCGCGCACGGTGTTCTCGGGCCGGGCGGTGGGAGCTTCGGCGGGCTGGGCCGGGGCTTTGGGCAGGGTGAGGTAGAACGCGAAGGAACTACCCTGGCCCAGCTGGCTCTGCACCGTGAGGCGGCCACCCATCTGGGCCAACAGGGCCCGGCTGATGCTCAGCCCCAGCCCGGTACCGCCAAACTGCCGGGTGGTGTCGGCGTAGGCCTGCGTGAATTCCTGGAAGATGGTGTCGAGCTTGTCGGGCGCAATGCCGATGCCCGTGTCCGTCACCCGAAACTCCACGCTGAGAGTTTCGGCAGTTTCGCTCACCAGAAAGCCGCCCATGCTGATGGTGCCGCCTGCCGGCGTGAACTTGATGGCATTGGACAGCAGGTTGAGCAGAATCTGGTTGATGCGGTACGAGTCGCCCACCACCCAAGGCAGGGGGCAGGAGTCGCGCAGGCGGGTGCCCACCACCCGAATACCTTTTTCGGCGGCCTGCAGCACCAGCGGCTCGGCGGCCTGCCCGGTCGCGTCGCACAGGTTGAATACGCGCTGCTCGAGCTCCAGCTTGCCCGAGGTAATCTTGGCCATGTCGAGCACATCGTTCACCACGTTCAGCAAGTGGCGGCCGGAGTACTGAATAATATCGGCATAGTTGCGCTGCTGCTCGCTGAGCGAGGTTTTAGCCAGCAGGCCGGTCATGCCCAGCACGCCGTTGAGGGGCGTGCGAATCTCGTGGCTCATGTTGGCCAGGAAGTTTTCGCGGGCCACTACCGAAGCTTCGGCTGCGTGCTGGGCCAGCTTCAAATCGGTAATGTCGTTGCTCACGCCCAGAATGCACACCGTGCCATCGGCCATGGTAATGGGGCAGCGAATGCTCTGAAACCAGAGCTCCTCGCCGGTGGGCAGCACCACCCGGTCTTCGCTCGTGACCGAGCGGCCGGTGCGCAGCGCCTGCTCATCGGCCGCGGCAATGGCCCGGATATCATCCGAGCGCAGGGCCTCGTCGAGCGAGTCGGAGCCGGTGAGGTGCAGCAGGCGCTCGCGCAGCGTCGCCATGGTCCGGTTCTGAAAAATGATGCGGCTCTGGTGGCCTTCGCGGTACTGCTCGCGCACGTAAATCAGGTTGGGGGCCAGGTCGAGCACCTGCTCGGTAAACGTCTGCTGGGCCTTCACCTGCGCCTCGCTCTGGCGGGTGCGGGCCTCGGCTAGCCGCCGGGTCGTGATGTCGAAGCCGTAGCACACCACCATGCGCAAGCCCCCGTCGGCCCCGAACACAGGCTGGTAGTAGCACTGCCAGTACAGCAGGGGCGCATCGTCGGGGCCGGGCCAGTGCTCCTCCCAGCTCACCAGCTTGCGCGTGCTCACGGCCCGCTCAAACAGGCGATGGCGGCGCTGGGCTACCTCGGGCGGCAGGCCCCGCACCGTACAATGGTCGGCAAACGTGCGCCCGATGCGGGCGCGGCGCTGCACCGCGTCGGGCTCGGCGTAGGGGTTGAGGTAACGGTAATGCTCGTCCGGGTCCAGCACCGTCACCACGGCCGGCAGGAAGGCCATCACGGTTTCGTAGAACTCGCGCTGCTCGGCAACTTCCTGCTCGGCCTGCCGCTGGGCCGTGATGTCGGTCAGGAACAGCAGCACCGTGTCGTCTTCGGCCAGGGGCACGGCCGACACCAGAAATAGCCGGCCGTTGGCCGCAATGCTGTGTTGGGCGGGCTGGCGCTGGCGCAGCGCCTGGCCCACCGCCTGCAGCAGCTG
>NZ_BAAGZM010000704.1:0-2000 GCF_054778495.1 Hymenobacter agri | reverse complement strand
CAGGCAGAGGCGAGGCGCTTGGCATTACCTTCGGCCCTGCCACCGCTGGCCCCGCCCGGGCCGTCGCCCGGAGTTGCGGCCAGGTCTTATTCGCTCCGCTCTCATTTGCTTCATTGTATGAATCGCCGCGCCTTCACCCAACGCTTTTCTCTGCTCACTGCCAGCGCGTTGCTGCAGCCCTACGCCTTCGCGGGCGCGGCGCCGGCCTTTCCGGTGGTGCGGCCGGCGGCCGATAAGCGCCGCTTCCGCAGCCGGGCGGTAGAGGCGGCCATTGCCGAGTTCAAAAAGAAGGTGAAGGACCCGGAGCTGGGCTGGCTGTTCGAAAACTGCTTCCCCAGCACCCTCGATACCACCGTGACGCACACCACGCGCCAGGGCCGGCCCGATACCTACGTCATCACCGGCGACATCGACGCCATGTGGCTGCGCGACAGCTCGGCCCAGGTGTGGCCCTACCTGCATTTGGTGGCGAAAGACGCGGAGTTGCAGCAGCTGCTGGCCGGCGTCATCAACCGCCAGACGCGCTGCGTGCTGAAAGACCCCTACGCCAACGCGTTTTACGGCGACGACAGCCGGGTAGGGGAGTGGAAATCGGACCTGACCCAGATGCAGCCCGGCGTGCACGAGCGCAAGTGGGAAATCGACTCGCTCTGCTACCCCATCCGCCTGGCGTATCATTACTGGAAGAAAACCAACGACGCCCAGCCCTTCGATGCGCAGTGGCAGCAGGCCATCCGGCTCACGCTGCAAACCTTCCGCGAGCAGCAGCGCAAAGCCGGCCCGGGCCCCTACCACTTCCAGCGCGAAACCGCCAAGGCCACCGACACCCAGCCCCTGAACGGCTTCGGCTACCCCGTGCAGCCGGTGGGCCTCATCGCCTCGGCCTTCCGGCCCAGCGACGACGCCACGCTGTATTCCTTCCTCATTCCGAGTAACTTCTTCGCGGTGGTGAGCTTGCGGCAGGCTAGCGAAATGATGACGGCCCTGGCCCACGACGCGCAAACCGCCCGCGAGCTCACCGCCCTGGCCGACGAGGTGGCCGCCGCCCTGCGCCAGCACGCCGTGGTGAAGCACCCCCAGCACGGCGAGATATACGCCTACGAAGTCGACGGCTTCGGCAGCCACGTGCTTATGGACGACGCCAACGTGCCGAGCCTGGTGTCGTTGCCATACCTGGGCGCCGTGCCCGCCACCGACCCTGTGTACCAGAACACCCGCCGGTTTCTGCTGTCGGCCCACAACCCGTTCTTCTTCAAGGGAAAAGCCGCCGAGGGCATTGGCGGGCCGCACGTGGGCATGGACATGATTTGGCCCATTGCCCTCGTCACCCGCGGCCTCACCAGCACCGACGACGCCGAAATCCGCGCCTGCATTCAGAGCCTCAGGGCCACGCACGCCGGCACCGGCTACATGCACGAAGCCTTCCACAAAGACGACGCCCGCCGGTTCACCCGGCCGTGGTTTGCCTGGGCCAACACCATCTTCGGCGAGTTTCTGTGGAAGGTGTACCAAGAGAAGCCGCAGCTGCTGGCCTGAACAGTAGCTGCGGCGGCAGCTTTTACGGATGCACCAGCGCCCAGCCCTCGGCCTGGCGGATAATCAGCTCGCCGTTGCCGGTGGGCACGATGGAAATGTAGGGCAGCATGTCGTCTTTGGTCAGCTTGTAGGCTTTCATCGAGTTGGCGCACTGCGCCAGCACCACGCCCGCCTGCTGCAGGGCCAGCACGTCGGCCTCGTAGGGCTGGTCTTTTTTGAACACGGTGGTGCCGCGGCTGAACACCACCAGCTCCAGCTCCAGCTTGCCCTTGAGGCGCGGGTCGTCGAGGGCGTTTTTCATGTTGTGCAGCGTCTGGTTGATGAGCTTGGGGTCGTCGCTGTCGAGCTGGTACACGGCGCGGTAGTGCTTTTGCGTGGCCGGCGCCCCCTGGAAAGCGGCCGCTTTGGCCGCATAAGCTGCGTTGGGCGGGGTGAGGGTGGCCGCCGGGGCGGTGGCAGCGGCG
>NZ_BAAGZM010000703.1:0-2001 GCF_054778495.1 Hymenobacter agri | reverse complement strand
CACCGTGAGCGCTGGCGGCGTGCGCAAGGGCGTGGCGTGGCGTTCCTCGACCACGGCGGCGGGCGGGGTGGCCAAGGGCAAGTTCGCCAGTCTCGACGTGCCGCCCATTGAGAACGTGCAGGGGCCGTACCGCCTCAGCGGGCCGAATGGCGAGCAGTTCATCATCGTGCTGGCCAATTCAGAGAAGGTGTACCTCGACGGCCGCCTGCAAACCCGGGGCTTCGATGCGGACTACACCATTGACTATAACCTGGCCGAAGTCACGTTCACGCCGCGCCACCTCATCACGCGTAATTCGCGCATCAAGATTGATTTTGAGTATTCCGACCTCAACTATTCGCGCTCGCTGCTGGCCGCCAGCCACTACCAGCAGCTGGGCCGGCTGAGCGTGCACGGCAACTTCTACCAGGAAGCCGACAACCCCAACAACGCCCTCAACCTGAACCTGAGCGATACCACCGTGCTGCGGCAGCTGCGCCGCGCCGGCAACGTGGCCGTGGCCGAAGTGGCCGGCGGCGACTCAGTGGCCTACTCCCGCACGCAGGTGCTGTACCGGCGCGACCCACGCACCGGGCAGTTCAGCCGGGCGGTGGGGGCCGATACGTTGCGCGGCGTGTATTCGGTGCGCTTTACCGACGTGGGGCAGGGCGGCGGCGACTATAACCTTTCCACCGACCCGGCCGACCAGACTAGCAACGGCCGCGTGTATAAATATGTGGGCCGGGGCCAGGGCCGCTACCTGCCCGTGCGCCGCATTCCGACGCCGCTGCTGAAGCAAATGGCCACGGTGGGCGTGAGCGTGCAGGTCGACAGCAGCACGACAGTATTCGTGGACGCGGCCCGCTCGCGGCTCGACCGCAACCGCTTTTCGCCGGCAAGCGACCAGGATGGCGCGTTCCGGGTGGGCTACGTGGTGCAGGACCGCCGCCTGCCTGAGGCCCTGGCCGCCGGCGTGCTGCGCGGCTACCGCCTGCGCTCGACGATGGACTACGAGTATACCGGCAAGCGCTTCGCGCCCATTGACCGCTACCGCGACATCGAGTTCGACCGCAACTGGAGTAACGTGAGCAACACGGCCAACGTGGTGCAGGCCGTCGAGGCCCGCGAAGACAACATTTTTAACTTCAGCCTGGGCGCCATGCGTGATGTGAACCACAGTGTGAACTACCGCCTGAGCCGCCGTTTTCGACCCGGCGAGGTGAACGGCGTGCAACACTGGCTCGACGCGGCCCAGCAGGTGGGCAATTTGCAGATGCGCGGCTCATTGTTCCTGCTGAACTCGCAGGCCGGGCGCTTCAATTCGAGCTGGGCGCGGGGCGAGGCCACGGGGCGCTACGTGGGCGGGCGCGTGGTGCCCGGCTACGCCTACCGATTCGATAAAAACCTGGTGAGCTCGACGCGCACCGATACCATCCGCTCGGCCAACTACTTCGACGAGCACGACGTGTTCATTCAGAGCCGCGACTCGGCCCGCACGCAGTTCCGGCTCGACTACACCTACCGGCGCGACCAAACCCCCAACCGCGAGCAGACGCAGCTGCAGCGGCGCGGCACCGCCCAAACCTGGCAGGGCACGCTGGCCTCGCGCCTGGGAAAAAACCAGGATGTGCGCGTGCTGGGTACCTACCGCGACCTCGACTCGCTGGGCCTGGCCCGCAACCGCACGGTGCTCGGGCAGCTGTTCTACAACGTGAGCCTGCTGCAAAACCAGGTGCGCTCGGAGCTGAACTACAGCGTGGCCACCGGCCGCGAGCTCAAGCGCGACTACTCGTTTCTGGCCGTGCCGGCCGGGCAGGGCACCCATTACTACGCCGGCGACCTCAACAAGAACGGCGCGCAGGACAAGGACGAATTCTTCGAGGCCCAGACGCCCGATGCGCAGTACCGCACCTTCATCAAGGTGTATTTGCCCACCACCGATTACATCACGGCTTATACCAACCGGCTAGCCTACCGCCTCACCACGGCCGCGCCGCGCGGCTGGCGCGAGGCCGGCGGCTG
>NZ_BAAGZM010000702.1:0-2002 GCF_054778495.1 Hymenobacter agri | reverse complement strand
AAGGCGGCGCCCATCTGCACGGCAGTGCCTTCGCGGCCGGCCGAGCCGCCCACCAAGTGCGTGAGTAGCGTGCCGCCCAGCACCAGCGGCACCATGCGCAGCGGCAGCCGTTGGCTGGGGCGATGAATCTCGTCGAGAATGAGGTTGTTGCCGCGCACGGCCCGGGTGCCGAAGCGGTGGTAGGCCCAGCCAATGAACAAACCCGCTACGGGCAGCAGCCCTAGGGTCCAGGGGTGGGCTTCGCGCCAGCGCGTTACCCAGTCGAGCGACACCAGAAAGCCGGCCGAGGCCGTGCCGGCCAGCGCGCCCACGAAGCTGCATAGCAGCAGCCAGCGCAGCAAATACAGCAGCACCGAAGTGGAGGAGGAAGCCAGCAAGCGAGGAAAGAAGGAGGAAAGCACGGGCGCGAAAGATATGATGAGCTAAGCGGCGCGGGCGTCGGGGCCGCGTCGGTTCGTAGGAATCATCAGCGCGGGGCGCGGGGCTCCGGCGGTTCGCGGTGGCAATCCATCACCGTAGGCTGTCGGGGCAAAGATAGGCGGGGCCGGACGCACTGTGTAAGGAGTGCCAAAAAACGAAAAAGCAGCGCCCGGGCCGGGTGCTGCTTTTTCAGAGCTGGTGAAACAGCGGGTACTACATTTTCATGCCGCCGTGCTTCATGCCGCCGTGGCCCATGTGGCTCATGCGCGGAGCGATGAAGCGCAGGTACACTTCGAAAGAAAGCGGGTTCTTGCCGTAAGCGGTTAGCAGCGTGCTGTTGTCGGCGGCGGTCGAATTGTAAGTGTTGAGCGTGCCGGTGAGGCCGAGGTCGAGCCAGCCGGCTTTGGTTTTGGCAATGTACTTCGAGGCGCCAAGCGTGAAGGCGGAAACCTGACGGTTGGCGTGGGCCGCGTCGTCATTGAATGCCGGCAGAAGCAGCTCGTCGTAGTTCAGTTGCAGGGTTTCGAGGCGGGTGAACAGGTTGAACTGGCGGGCCTGCAGGTTGCTTTCGAGCAGGAAGGAATGGGAATAATCGACCGAGCTGCCGTGGCCGCTGTGGCGGTTCATGCCCCACACGGCGGTGGTGGAGAGGATGCTGGCCTTGCCCAGCTGCACGTTGTGCATGGCTGAGGCCGTGGTGCGGTCCACGTTGTCGTCGGGCTCCAGCTCCTCGGGGCTGTTGAGGTGGGCGGCCGATACCTGCAGGGCCAGATTGGCGCTGGGGTTTACCGAGAGGCGGGCGCTGTACGAATCGAAGCGCGGCCGGTCGAAGCTGTAGCGGTTTTCGTTGGGCTCGCGGCCGGTAAAAAGTGAGCCCTCCAGCTTGGCGTTGCGGTAGCGCACGCCCAGCGTGGCCACGCCGAATTGAATGTGGGTGGCATCCTGCCAGTGGTGGCCGAGCGGGGCCGAGGGCAGGTTGGCCGCCGAGGGCCGGTGCATAAACACGGGCGGCCCGATGGCCGGCTCGCCGGGGTAGCTGAGGTAGGCGGTCAGGTCGACGTTCTGGCTGGCGGCGTAGGTGTAGCCCACGGCCAGCGCGCTCAGCAGGTCGTGCGGGTGCTGGTGGTCGTGCAGCTTCTCGCCCTTCCACGACTCGCCGGTCTGGAACAGCAGCGGGTAGCCCGCGCCGCCCACCGTGAGCGGGTCGGCCGAGAGCATGGCCTGAATGCTGAACAGCCCGCGCTGGCCCACCAGGTGGTTGGCCATGCCCATAATATAGGAGTTGGCCCGCAAATTCGCATGGCCGCGCAGCTCGGCGTGGTTGAAATTTTGGCTGGTGTAGCGCAGAAATACCGAGTACATCAGCATCATATCCCAGCCCTTGGCCTGGCCCATCTGCATGTACATGGGCGAGGAATCGGGGTGCCAGCTGGTGCCCGAGCCCTGGCGCGACATGGGGAGGTTTTTGGAGAACGAGTTGCGCAGGTCCATCATCATGCCGCCGCTGCTGTCGGCGGCCATGCCGCTCATGCCGGCCATGTCGTGCATGCTGTGGTCGGGCGGGCCGGCGCTGGCCGGGGGC
>NZ_BAAGZM010000701.1:0-2004 GCF_054778495.1 Hymenobacter agri | reverse complement strand
ACTGCACGGCCGCCGCCCCGCTGGCCGTGCTGGCGCTGGCCACGTCGAGGCAGCGCCCGCTGCCGCGGTCAATCAGGCCGTAGTAGGCCCGCTCGTCGGGCACGAAGGCGTTGGTTTGAGCAAACGAAAAAAGGGGCAACAGCAGCAGCCAGGGCAGCAAACGAAACATGGGCAGGGGCGCGGCCAGGCAGGCCCGCGCATGGTTGAACACTGCAAAGAACGGCGAAACCGCGCGGTGCGTATGAAAACGACGCCAGAACGCAGGCCCGACCATGATGCTGCGCGCAGCATTACGGGCGCTTGCATCGTTCTCCGCCCCTTCCCCTACGCCAGCAGCTTGTGCTTAATGGCGTACTGAATCAGCCCCACCACCGACTTGCAGTTGGTTTTGGTGAGAATATTCTTCCGGTGCGTTTCCACGGTGCGCTCCGAGATGAACAGGGTTTCGGCGATGGCCTGGTTCGAATGCTCCTCGGCCACGAAGCGCAGCACCTCATGCTCGCGGGGTGTGAGTTCTGCCACGGCCGACTCGCCATTGCGCTGGCCGGGCACTTCGAGGTGTTGCAGCAGCGTCTGGCCCACCTCTTGGCTGAAGTGGGTGCGGCCAGCGGCCACGTCGGCAATGGCGGCGCTGAGCTCGGCCTTCGAAGTGTTTTTCAGCAGGTAGCCCAGGCTGCCGGCTTCGAGCACCTGCGTTACGGAGGTATAGTCGTGCAACATACTCAGGGCCAGCACGCGCACGGCCGGGTGCTCGGCTCTGATGCGCCGGGTAAGCTCTACTCCGCTCATCTGGGGCATGTGCAGGTCGAGTAGCACCACGTTCACTTCGGGATGCTCGCACAGCCGGCGCAGGGCCTCGGGGCCGGAGCTGGCCCGAGCCACCACGCGCACCGTAGCATCAGTCCGCAACAGGGTTTTGATGCCTTCAATAACAAGCGGGTGGTCATCGACTAACAATAGATTGACACGTGCAACCGCGGGAGCAACGTCGTTCATAAGCAAAAGGCCTGCTGACCAACCAGCAGCATCAGGCGACGCAATTTAATATTCAAATTTATACATGAATAGTATTGCTCATTCTTTCGCTACTACCGCCGAAAACAAACGGTACTACCGCGACCTGCGCAGCCGTTTCCGGTAGCTACTGGCCTGTTGGCAAGCATCATATCGGGCTGGGACTGCTGAGGGATACCAGTAGCGTGGCTGGCACAACGGGCCGCGTTGCTGGCGCTGGCGCAGCTGGCACCTCCGGCAAGGGCACTTCGATGGTGACGGTGGTGCCGTGCCCGGGCCGGGAATCGAAGTCAACCCGGCCACCCAGATACACCAGGCGGCTTTCGATATTTTTCAGGCCGATACCCACTTCATTTCCCAGTGCCGCCGGGTCAAACCCGACGCCATCATCGGCTATCAGCAGGCACAGCTCGCGGGGGCGGCGCAGTAGCTGCACTGTTACCTCGGTGGCTTGGGCGTGCTTCACAATGTTTTGCACCAGCTCCTGCACTACGCGAAAAAGCACGCTTTCCAGGGCCGGGTCGAGGCGGCCGCTTTCTTCCAGACCGGTTACCTCTACCTGAAAGCGCGGACGCCCGCCCGGCGACACTTTGCTGGTAAAATCGCGCACGGCCTGCCCCAACCCACGCCGGATGAGGGCGCTGGGCAGCAGGTTGTGGCTGATGTTGCGCACCTCCCGGAAGCTTTCGTCCACCACATCGAGGGCGTGGTTGAGCAGGCACTGCGAGCCGGGAGATGCCTGCTCGCGCAATTCCTCGGCCAAGGCGTGCAGATTGAGCTTGGCGGCGGTGAGCAGCTGGCCGACGCCATCGTGCAGGTCGGCCCCAATGCGGCGGCGCTCGGCCTCTTCGGCAGCGAGTACGGCCTGGGCCTGTTGCCGCTCCAGCTGCTGTCGTTCCTGCGTGAATTCTATTTCGCGCCGCAGCCGCCGCCGATTCAGCAAAAAATACACGAGGCCGGCCGCCACGGCCAGCGCCGCCAGGCTGGCCA
>NZ_BAAGZM010000700.1:0-2007 GCF_054778495.1 Hymenobacter agri | reverse complement strand
CCAGCCCAGCCGGTCTGCGCATCGTAGAAGGCCACGGGACCGCGCGGCGTGCCTTGGTCGATGCGCGTCCAGGTCTGGCCGTAGTTGGTGGTGTACGACGAACCCGCCGCCGCCGTGGTGAAGCCGGTACTCACGAACATGCCGGGCCGGCCCGGCACCGAGGCTAGGCCGCTGGCGTAGGCCGGCCCGCTCGGGGCGAAAGCCGTCCAGGTCTGGCCGCCGTTCTGGGTGCGGCTCAGGGTAATGGTGCCGGTGCCAGCATCGACGTAGAGGGCCAGGCCGTTCTGCGCGTCTTCAAACGCCAGCCGGGTTACTTCGGGCAGGCCGGTGCTGGCCACCTGCCAGCTGTTGCCGCGGTTGGTCGAGTAAAACACGCGGCCAAAATCGGTACCGAACCAGGCGCTAGTGCCCTTGGTGGCAAACACGCCCACGCGCCCAGCCTCGTTCGTGAGGGGGGCCGGCAGGTTGGCGGCGGGTACGCGCGTCCACTGCGTACCGCCGTTGCTGGTGGTGTACACCTCGAAATAGCCGCCGTTGGGGTCGCCCACCACCACGCCATTGTTCAGGTCGTACATGGCGATGTCGTTGAGGAAGGCGGCGCTGCCAGCAAACGCGGCGGTGCTCTGGTACGTCCAGGTGCTACCACCGTTGCGGCTGTAGTACACGTAGCCGCCGCCGGGGTTGGCAATGGTGGTTTGCAGGCTGAAGATGCCTACCCACACGTTGTTGGCATCCACGGCGCTGATACCGGCGTAGCTCGGCGACACGGTTATCGGAATGCCATTCACGCTGCCCGGCACCCAGGTGGTGCCACCGTCGTTGGTGCGGCTAAAATCCCAGTAGCCGGCCGAGCCAGCGGCATTGCCCGACCCTTTGCTGGTAATAAAAACGACGCTGGGGCTGACGATGCTGATATCCTGCACGGTAGCAAGGCCCACCCGAAAGTGTGCATCCTGCTGCACCCACTGCGCTTGCGCAGTGCCCATACCAAGTCCTGAAATCAATACAGCGAGTAAGGGTAGTCTCATCTTTATTTGCTTAGTAAAACGTGGAAAGCGCATTCTTCTTGTTATCCTGCAAAGCTACGGCCTCGCCTGGCCTGCATCCTCGCCCCTACCCCAACTCATGACCCTCGCCGAAGCCCAAAAAACCGTCGATACCTGGATTACCACTACCGGCGTCCGCTATTTCAACGAGCTCACCAACCTAGCCATGCTCACCGAGGAAGTGGGCGAAGTAGCCCGCATCATCGCCCGGCAGTACGGCGAGCAGTCCTTCAAGGAATCCGATAAAGGCCGCGAGCTGGGCGATGAGCTGGCCGACGTGCTGTTCGTGCTCATTTGCCTGGCCAACCAGACCGGCGTCGACCTCACCGACGCCCTGGCCCGCAACCTGGCCAAGAAAACCCAGCGCGACAGCCAGCGCCACCGCGACAATGAAAAGCTGAAGTAGCACTGTGTCTGTCATCCTGAGTGCAGCGAAGGACCTTCTCACGTCCGAACGAACAGCCCGTTCAACGGCGATAAGGTCCTTCGCTGCGCTCAGGATGACAGATGGACTATGCCCGTAGCAGCCTATCGTCCCGCCACAGGGGCAGCACGTCGGCGTAGGCATCCACCTGCAGGCAGAAATCAAAATCCTTGCTGGCTTCCAGCGAGTTGAGCCGGCGCACGTGGGCCGATTGCAGCAGGTAGGCCGGCAAGTCGGCCCTGCCCTGCTCCCAGAGGTGCAGCGCCGCCAGCGTCGCATCGGAGCTGCGCACGTCGAAGCCCAGCGGTTTGAGGCGGGCGGCCAGCGCCCCGCCAAACACGGTGTCTTCGAGGCAGAAACGCCCTTTCCAGCCGGCACACACGACCAGCACGTTGCGCTGCTGCTGCTGGGCAAAGTCGGCGACAGCGGCCAGATTCAGGAATGAGCCCACCACGATTTCGGCCGCCGTCAGCGAGCGCCGCAGGGCCGCCGTGCCGTTGGTGGTGCTGATGGTGAGCGCCCGGCCGCGCACCGGCC
>NZ_BAAGZM010000699.1:0-2008 GCF_054778495.1 Hymenobacter agri | reverse complement strand
GCCTGGGCCGGCCTGGCCTGGGCCCCCGACGGCCGCACGCTCTACGCCTCGGGCGGGCAGCACAACCGCATTTATAGCTTCAAAATCGAAGGTCAGCAGCTGCGGCCCGACAGCACCTTCGTGCTGGGCCAGAAGTGGCCGAAGCAGAAAATCGGCGTGGCTGGCCTCGCCGTCGATGGCCGCCGGCAACTGCTCTACGCCGTGACGCGCGAAGACAATTCGCTCTACACCTTCGACCTGAAAACCCGGCAGCTGCTGCGCACCCTTAAGCTGCCCGCCGAGGCCTACGACGCCCAGCTCAGCCCCGACGGCGCGCGGCTCTACATCAGCCTGTGGGGCGGCCACGCGGTGGCGGTATTCGATTCCGACCGGCAGCAACTGCTGGCCAGCATCCCGGTCGAGAGCCACCCCAACGACCTGGCCCTGACCCGCGACGGCCGCCGCCTGTTCGTGGCCAATGCCAACAGCAACTCGGTGTCGGTGATTGACACCCGCGCCGGGCAGGTGACCGAAACGCTGAACACCGCCCTCTTCCCGGCCTCGCCCGCCGGCAGCACCCCCGACGGCCTCGCCCTGAGCGCCGACGACAGCCAGCTCTTCATCGCCAACGCCGACAACAACTGCCTGGCCGTGTTCGACGTGCGAGACGCGGCTACCAGCCGTCCGCTGGGCTTCATCCCCACTGGTTGGTACCCCACGGCGGTGCGCGTGGTAGGCACCCAGCTGCTGGTGGCCAACGGCAAAGGCACCACCTCGAAGCCCAACCCCAACGGCCCTAACCCCCGGCGCGATGTGGGCGAAGTGGGCAAAGGCTACATCGGCGGGCTGCTCACCGGCAGCCTCTCGCGCCTGCCCCTGCCCGACGAAAAGGCCCTGGCGGCTTACTCGGCGCAGGTGTACGCCAATACGCCCTTCAGCAAAACGCGGGAGGCTGCGCCCGAAGTAGGGGCCGGCAGCCCTGTGCCGCAGCGGGTGGGGGAGAAGTCGCCCATCAAGCATGTGTTCTACATCATCAAGGAAAACCGCACCTACGACCAAGTGCTCGGCGACCTGCCCGCCGGCAACGGCGACGCCAGCCTCTGCCTATTTCCGGAGAAGGTGACGCCCAACCACCACGCCCTGACGCGGGAGTTTGTGCTGCTCGATAATTTCTACGTCGATGCCGAGGTGAGCGCCGACGGCCACAACTGGAGCACGGCCGCCTACGCCACCGATTTTGTAGAGAAAAGCTGGCCCAGCAACTACAGCAGCCGCGGCGGGGAGTACGACTTTGAGGGCCGTCGCGGCGAAGTGGCCGAGCCGAAGGACGGCTTCCTGTGGGACTACTGCCGCCGCGCTGGCCGCAGCTACCGCAGCTACGGCGAGTTTGTGTACAAAGGCAAAGCCAGCGTGCCGGCCATCGAAGGCCACTTTTGCCAGGACTACGCCGGTTTCGACCTGCACGTGCGCGATGTAGACCGAGAAAAAGTGTGGGAAGCCGATTTCGACCGCCTCGTGGCCGCCGGCCAGCTGCCCGACCTCAGCATCATCCGCCTGCCCAACGACCACACCTACGGCGCCCGCAAAGGCGAGCTGCACCCCTGGTCGTACGCCGCCGACAACGACCTCGCGCTTGGCCGGATGATAGAGCACCTCTCCAAAAGCCCCGTCTGGAAAGAATCGGTGGTGATGATAGTGGAAGATGATGCCCAGAACGGCCCCGACCACATCGACGCGCACCGCTCCACGGCCTACCTCATTGGTCCCTACATCCGCCGCCACGCCGTGGTGCACACGGCCTACACTACGTCCGGCATGCTGCGCACGCTGGAGCTGATTCTGGGCCTGCCGCCCATGAGCCAGTACGACGCCGCTGCTCTGCCGCTGTGGGCCTGCTTCACTGCCAAGCCCGATTTCCGCCCTTATACCGTCCGCCCCGCCACCACGCCGCAGGATGTGCGCAACACGGCCTACAACGCCCCCGCCCGCCGCGCCGAGCGGTTCGACATGAGCCGCGAAGACGCCGCGC
>NZ_BAAGZM010000698.1:0-2017 GCF_054778495.1 Hymenobacter agri | reverse complement strand
GGCCCTTGCCCGCGCCGCCGACCCCGAAGCCCGGCTGCCGGGCCTGCTGCTGGCGGCCGTAGCCGTGATTGCCACCTGCGGGCTGATTTACGAGTTGATTGCCGGCACCCTGGCCTCCTACCTGCTGGGCGACTCGGTCACGCAGTTTTCGACCATCATCGGGGCCTACCTGTTTGCCATGGGCATCGGCTCGTGGCTGTCGAAATTCCTCGAAGGCTCGCTGCTGCGCTGGTTTATCCGGCTCGAAATCCTGGTGGGTCTCGTGGGCGGGTGCATGGCCCCGCTGCTATTCGTGAGCTTCGAGTACGTGGCCTCGTTCCGGCTGCTGCTATACACGCTGGTGGGCCTCACGGGCGTGCTGGTGGGGCTCGAAATTCCGCTGCTGATGCGGATTTTGGAGCACCGCTACCCGTTCAAGGATTTGGTGGCGCGGGTGTTCACCTTCGACTACGTGGGCGCGCTGCTGGCCTCGCTGATATTCCCGCTAGTGCTGGTGCCGCAGCTGGGCCTGATTCGCACCTCGCTGGTTTTCGGCGCGTTGAACCTGGCCGTGGCGGCCGTAGTGCTGGCCCGCTTCCCCGAAACGCGGCCCTACCGGCGGCGCTTCGGGGTGGGCATTGCGGCGGCGCTGCTGGGGCTGGCGGTGCTGTTCGGCTTCGCCAACAAGCTGCTGGCCTATACCGAAACCCTGGCGTTCCAGGACCAGGTGATTTACTCGAAATCAACCGTTTATCAGCGCATTGTGCTCACCCGCAACCAGCGCGAGCTGCGCCTGTTTCTGAATGGCAACCTGCAGTTCAGCTCGGCCGATGAGTACCGCTACCACGAGGCCCTGGTGCACCCGCTCCTGCAGGCGCTGCCCCAAGCCCGCCGCGTGCTGGTGATGGGCGGCGGCGACGGCCTGGCTGTGCGCGAGCTGCTGAAATACCCACGCCTGACCAGCATCAAACTCGTCGACCTCGACGCGGGCATGACTGAGCTGTTCAAGCACAACGAGCTGCTGCTGGGCCTGAACCAGGGCTCGCTGAACAACCCCAAAGTGCAGGTCATCAACGCCGACGCCTACCAGTGGATTCGGCAGGACTCGGCCCGCTACGACGCCATCATCGTCGACTTTCCCGACCCCGGCAACTACTCCATCGGCAAGCTGTATTCGGCCGCGTTCTACACGGTGCTGGCCAAGCGGCTGGCCCCCGGCGGGCGGCTGGTGGTGCAAAGCACCTCGCCGTTTCTGGCCCGGCAGTCGTTTTGGTGCGTGGCCCACACGCTGGCGGCGGTGGGCCTGCACACCATCCCGTACCACCTCTACGTGCCCTCCTTCGGCGAGTGGGGCTACGTGCTGGCCGGGCCCGACACCCACTGGCGCGGCGACCTGAGCCCGCTGCCGGCCGGCCTGCGCTACATCACGCCCGCCACCATCCACGACATGCTGCGCTTCCCGCCCGACATGAGCGAGGTTCCCACCGAAGTCAACCAGCTGAATAACCAGGTGCTGGTGCGGTATTTTGAGGAAGACTGGGGGCCGTACGTGCATTGAGGCGAGTTGACAATCCATCGTGTTCCATTGAACATCACAGTAGAACGTCATGCTGAGCGCAGCCGAAGCATCTCGCGTGGGGTAGTAATCAGATTACTATTGCGGTAGAGATGCTTCGGCTGCGCTCAGCATGACGTTCTTTTTTTGGTTACTGCTGCACGCGAGATGCCTCGGCTGCGCTCGGCATGACGTCCTTTTTTGCTCCTCTTTTCCTTCCCTAGCCCATGCCAACCCGTCGCTCTTTCCTGGCCCAAAGCGGGGCGGCTCTCACCGGGGCGCTACTGCTGCCCGCCCTGCCCGGCTGCGCCCCCGGCAACCCGCTGGCCCACATCAAGGGCCGAATGCTGGGGCCGGATGCCGCTACCGGCCACCTGCTGCGCGACCCGAGTAAAATTCCCGCCCCCACCCAAACGCTTGACACCGGGGCGCTCATCATCGGCGGTGGGGTGGCGGGGCTCTCGGCGCGGCGCTGGCTGCACC
>NZ_BAAGZM010000697.1:0-2020 GCF_054778495.1 Hymenobacter agri | reverse complement strand
AAAGCGGCGAGGGCTACGACCGGGCCACGCTGGACCTGCTGGGCCGGCAGCAGGAGCTGCTCGAAGCCGTGGTGCAGACGGGCACGCCGGTGGTGGTGGTGCTCATCAAAGGCCGGCCGCTGAACCTGAACTGGCTGGCCGCCCACGTGCCCGCCGTGCTCGACGCCTGGTACCCCGGCCAGGAAGGCGGCCACGCCGTGGCCGACGTGCTGTTTGGCGACTACAACCCGGCCGGCCGGCTGCCCATTTCGGTGCCCCGGCACGTGGGCCAGCTACCGGTGTACTACAATGCCCCGCGCCCCGCCCGCCAGAATTACGTGGAAATGGACGCCAAGCCGCTCTACAGCTTCGGCTACGGCCTGAGCTATTCCCAATTCACTTATTCCGACCTACGCCTGACGCCCACCGAAACTACCGGCGCGGTGCGCATGGCGGTGAGCTTTCGGGTGAAAAACACCAGCGCCCGCGCCGGCGACGAAGTGGCCCAGCTCTACCTGCGCGACGAGGTGAGCTCCGTGGTGACGCCCGAGCGGCAGCTGCGCAAGTTCCAGCGCTTTCACCTGCAAGCCGGCGAGCAGCGCGAAGTCACCTTCGAGCTGACGGCCGAGGACCTGATGCTGCTCAACCAGCGCCTGGAGTGGGCCGTGGAGCCGGGCGCCTTCACAGTGCTGGTGGGCGCGGCATCGGACGACATCCGGCTGCAGGGGCAGTTTAATGTTAGTCAACCAATTGCCGTATCGAATACTACACGGTAGCTGATTTTTGGCGGGTAGTACCCGCGCTGGCAGTACCTTTTCACCCCGATTGGCCGCGGCGGTGGGCCTGGCCGGAAAGTTCGGCTAATTGAAAGCGGCAAACCAGTTGAGAGCAAAAACTACGGCGCAACTAACCATGCATTCTGCGAAGTACATCGGCATCGACATCGGCGGCACCAAGATTCGCATTGGCGTGGTGCAGCACGGGCAAGTGCTGCGCGAAACCGCGTTTGCGACCGCCGCCACCGCCCCGCAGGCGCAGATTCTGGCCGAGCTGGCCGCCCACCTCGAACCGCTGCTGGATGCCGACGTGGCCGGCATCGGCATCGGCACGCCGGGGCTGGTGGATGAGGAACACGGCGTGGTGCTGAACGTGGCGAATATTCCGAGCTGGCGCGAGGTGCATCTCCGGCATTTCCTCACGCAGCGTTTCGGCCTGCCGGTGTACATCACCAACGACGCCAATGCCTTTGCCGTGGGCGAGAAGATGTACGGGCAGGGCCAGCCCTATGCCAACCTGGTGGGCCTGGCACTAGGCACCGGCCTGGGCGCGGGCATCATCGTCAACCACCAGCTGTATTCGGGCACGCTGGCGAGCGCCGGCGAGTTCGGCTGCATTCCCTACCTCGACAAAACGCTGGAAGACTACTGCAGCGGCAAGTTTTTCGCGCAGCGCACCGGGCAGGCGGGGGCGGCGTGGCACACCCGCGCCCAGCAGGGCGATGCCGAATCGCTGGCCCTCTACGCCGAATTCGGCCACCATCTGGGCCGCGCCCTGCACATCATCCTGTTCGTGCTGTCGCCCGAAGCCATTGTGCTGGGCGGCTCGGTCAGCCAGGGCTTCGCCTTTTTCCGGGACAGCCTCAATGCCAGCCTGGCCGAATTTCCCTTCCCGCAGCTTGCGCAGCGGCTGGTGGTGGCTCCCTCAACCCTCGGCAACGCGGCCGTGCTGGGCGCGGCCGCCCTCTGCCACATGAAACAAACCCTCCCCCACCCGTCTCCCCCTTCTGCTGTATGAACTGGAAACCCCTGGTTTCATTGGCTGCGCTGCTTAGCCTGAGCGGCGCCCCGGCTCACGCCCAATCAACGTCGGTCGGCCCGCCCGCCATTTCCATTATTCCGCAGCCGGCGCGGGTGCTGGCGGGCAGCGGCGCTTTCGTCCTCACGCCCGACACGAAGATTTACGTTGGCCCCAAAAACGAGGAGCTGCGCCGCATCGGGCAGCGTCTGAGCCAGGCCATCGGGCGCGCCACCGGTACGGCCCC
>NZ_BAAGZM010000696.1:0-2025 GCF_054778495.1 Hymenobacter agri | reverse complement strand
AACCCATCGCCCGTGGCCGCCATCGTCAGGGCGTTGTTGTCGGCGTCGGTGCCCAGCAGCGTGGCGCTGAACGACTGGCCCAGCACCACGTGTACCACCGCCGCGTTGGCATCGGAAGCCGGCACGGGCACCGGCGGAAACGTGCTGGTGAGCACCGGTGCCGCATTGGGCGGCTGCGTGGCCGTGAAAGCCACCCGCAGCGTGTCGTGCTTGGGCAGGCTGCAGCCGTTGTCGGCCACAATCACATCGAGCAGATACACCTTGCCCTTGGTATCGGTACATTCCGGAAAGCAGAGCGTGGCCGTGAGCGTATCGGGCTGGCCGGCGGCGTGCACCGTGCCGCTGCTGCGCGTGGTGAAGGTGGGCAGCAGGCCGGTGAAATTCACGGCGCGGGTGCTCATGGTGAGCACCGAGCCCGGGTCGGGGTCAGTATAGCGAATGCTCAGGCAGCGGTTGCCGCCCGGCACCAGGCGCAGGGTGTCGCGGCCGAAGCGGTAGGGCTGCGTCGTGCCCGGCATGTTCACCTGCAGCCTAGGCGGCTGGTTGCTGACGCAGTTCACGACCAGCAACTGAAAATCGCGGCGGGTTTCGCCAATTTTTACGCGGTTACGGTATTCAGAGCAGCGCACGCCAAACACGAACAGGCCCAGGTCGGTGGCGCGTACCGTGAGGCGGCCCGTGCGGGCATCGACCTGCAGGGTGGGCGCACCCGGTATCTGGTTTTGCTCGCTAAGGCCGGGTTTCCAGTTCACCAGCGAATAAGGGGCCGACACGGCTTGGCCGGGGTTGGGGTTACCCGACGTGGCGTGGCCGTTCAGGGGCGTCACCATGTCGTAGGCCAGCGAGTCGCCATCGGGGTCCTGGCCGCCGAAATCGTAGTAAAACAGCTCGCCCCGGCAGGCATAGTCGCTCAGGGGCGGAAAAATCTGGGGCGTCGAGTCGATGAACGGCTGGCCGTTGCGCACCACGGCCGGAAACTCCAGGTAGTACGTTTGAGCGGCGTTGCCCGGAAAAACGATGTTACTGATGCTGGCATTGCGGCAGCAGTTCTCCACGGCAACGTAATAGCCCGTGGGATTGGTGTATACCGATGGGCTCAGCACCACATCGGCCGTGTATATCAGCTTGCGGGTGCTGAGCGAGCCGATGGAGCAGGCCGGACTGGTGTACTGCACGTAGGTGCTGTTCACCATGGGCATTACTACGTCGGTAATGCGCTGGTTGGTGCCCTTCACAAAGATTCCGGCCGGCAGCGTGGGCCGAATGGCGCCCACATCACCGTTCACAGCATCGAAGTAGAGGTTGAGCGTGAGCGTGTAGGTATTGCCGGATTTGTAATGCAAATCGAGCTCGCCCCCCACAATGTGTGTGGCCGATGCTGCCAGCGGCAGCAGCCACAATAGCAGCACGCTCAGCAGCGGCCGCAAGCCTGATAGTCGGAGTAATGCACGGCTCATAGTAGGAAGCGGACGGCTTGAGTGGTAGTAGGCGGTATAGCTGCGATAGCGGGCAAGGCGGGCGGGTAAATCCCCGCCAGCGCCGCCGGGGTGCCCAACGTATAAATATAAGTGATATCACCGGCTGCTGCTGCCCGCCCGCCCGGTTGAGCGTGGCCAAGTCGGGCCGGGCGGGCAGCAGCGTCGGAATTAGTTGGACGTGCCGGTACCCGTGCCCGTGCCGGTTCCGTTCGACGACGTCGTGGTGGTCGTGGTCGTTTTTTTAGTGCAGCCGCCGTTCGGGCTCACATTATCTTTCTGGCAGCCCGAGAAGCTGCTCATGGAGCACAGCAGCGCAGCCGCGCTGGCCAGACGAAGGATGGAAGAAACGCGCATGAGAATGGGGAATGAAGTGAATGAAAAAATGAAAAATGGGGTAAAAGCTTACTGAATGTTGCCGCCCACGGGCAGGCCGCTGGGCACGCTGGTCGGCACGCCGCGGTCGTAGCTGGCGGCGCTCAGCGACTGCAGGAAGGCAATGATGGCCTGCGGGTCGGTGACACGGCCGGGAAAAAGCGGGTCGCGCTGG
>NZ_BAAGZM010000695.1:0-2027 GCF_054778495.1 Hymenobacter agri | reverse complement strand
TGCCGCGATGGCGGCCAGCGCCGTCATGAGCTTGGGGCGCAGGCGGGCGGCAATGGCGTAGCCGATGGCCTGCTCCACGGGCGCTTCGGCGCGGGCCTCGTTAAACTGCTGAAAGGTGAAGATGGCATTCTCCCCGATGATGCCCACCACCATGATGAGGCCGGTGTAGGAGCCCACATTCAAGGGCGTGTTGGTGAGAAACAAGGCTAGGCTACCACCGGCCGGGCCCAGCACGGCCACCAGCAGGATGAGCCCGGCGGCTTTCAAGTCCCGGAACAGAAACAAGCCCACCGCGAACACGAGCAGGCAGGCCGTGCCCAAGATGGTGAGCAACTCCTGAAACGACTGCTGCTGCTCGGCATACGAGCCGCCGTACTGGATGAAGTAGCCGGGCGGCAGCGGCACGTTGCGCTCCAGCTTCTGCTTGATTTCGGTCATGGCGCTGCCCAGGTCGCGGTTGTCGAGACGGGCCGTGACAGCTGTCATAGCCTGCAGGTTTTCGCGCTCCAGCTCGGCTTCGCTGGGCGTCACACGCACGGTGGCCAGCTCGTCGAGGCGGCGGCGCTGGCCGTTGGGCAGGAACACGGGCTCGGCCTGCATCTGGGCCAGGTTGGTCTGGGCGGCGTTGGGGTAGCGCAGGCGGATGTTCAGGAGCTGCTCGCCTTCGAGCACGTTGCCGGCGGTGGTGCCCTGGAGCTGGGTTTGGAGTTGGGTCTGAAAATCGGTGGCGGTAAGACCAAACTGGGCCAGTCGACGCGGGTCGGGACGCACGTCCACGCTGGGGCCCATGCGCACGATGCCGTTGAACACGTCGGCCGTGCCGGCCACTTTTTCCACCACGGCCGTCACCTGGTTGGCCAGGGCGTAGCGTTTGGCGGCGTCGGGGCCGAAGACCTTGATTTCGATGGGCTGCACGGTGCTCATGAGGTCGCCCAGCATGTCGCCGATGACCTGGCCGAAGTCGATGGTGAGGGCCGGCTGGGTGCTTTCGATGCGTTCGCGGATATCGGCAATGACGTCTTCGGTGCTGCGCTTGCGGTCGGTTTTGAGGCGAATGAGGTAGTCGCCGCTGTTGGGCTCGGTGATGAAAAAGCCCATTTGCGTGCCCGTGCGGCGAGAGTAGCTCGCCACCTCCGGCACCTTTACGATGAGCTTCTCGGCCTGGCGCAGCATGCGGTCGGTTTCTTCCAGGCTGGTGCCCGGGGGCGAGGTGTAGTCGAGCACGATAGCGCCCTCGTCCATATCGGGCAGAAAGCCGGTGGCCAAACGCGGGATAATGAGCACCATGCTGCTTACCAAAACGAGGATACCGATGACGCTATATGCCGGGTGCCGGATGACGGCCCGCACCCAAGGAATTTCGTGGTGGTTGGAATCCGCTTTGGGCAGGGCCGCGCTGCCATCGCCACCTACCTGATTATTGGCGTCGTCTACGTCGATGGTATCCGGGGCCTCCGCTTTCTCCTGCTTGGGCCCGCGCGACAGCAATAAATAAATTACGGGCAGCCCCAGCCAGGCCACGAAAAACGAACACAGCAGTGCCACCACCATCGTGGTGGCCAGCACCTTAAAATAGGCGCCCGCCACGCCGCCCAGCAGCGCGAAGGGCAGAAAAATCACGATGGTGCTCAGCGAAGAGCCGATGAGCGCGGGCAGCAAATGGCCCACCGAGCGCCGCACTACTTCACCGGCCGACTCGTCGGGGTGGTCCTCGCGCACGCGGTGCAGCTGCTCCACCATCACCACAGCATCGTCAATCATCAGGCCGATGGCGGCGGCGATGGCGCCCAGCGTCATGATGTTGAATGAGTAGCCCAGGCCAAAGTACAGCACCGCCAGGGTGAGCGCCAGCGCCACCGGAATGGCCCCCAGAATGGTAAGCGTGGCCTTCACCGAACGCAGGAACAGCGCCGTGACCACCAGCGCCAGGGCCAGGCCAATCCAGAGCGCGTCCTGCACCGAGCGGACGACCTCGGCCACGAAATCGGCCTGGTCGTAGTACGGGGCCAGGCGCACGCCGCGCGGCA
>NZ_BAAGZM010000694.1:0-2031 GCF_054778495.1 Hymenobacter agri | reverse complement strand
CCGCCGTGAAGCTGGCGTAGTTCGTGCCCGCCGTGGGCTGGGCGCTGTTGATGGTATAGGCACCGCTGAGCTGCGCAAAAGCGGCCGGGCTGGTCAGCAGCAACAGCAGCGCGGCCAGCCAGCCACTGCCGTACCTACTGCGGTTACGGGAGGATGTAAACATGGGCATAAGCAAAGAAGTAAGTGGTGAAAAAAACAAGTATGAGCGGTCAAAAAGCAGCATCGCCGGGGCATCATGCGGCGTGTTGGAAAGCAGTTTGCCCAGTAGCGCCTTTCCTCCGGCACCCGCCCCTTGCGCCAACCGAGCGGGTTACCCGCTTTGCGCCGTTGTCAGGCATTACCGGCTGAGCAGTTGCGCCTTGAGCGAGCCGAGGGAGGACTATTGAGTTCCGGCGGATAGGGAATCAGTCAGCTATTAGCTCTGCCCGATGGTGCGCAGCCGGCGCAGCAACTCATCCTGCAAGGCCCGGCTCACGGGCAGGATGTGCTCGCCCACCTGCACCAGGTGGCGGGCCACATCGAGGCGCTCGATGTGGTTGAGGTTGATGTAGTAGCTGCGCTGAATCTGCACGAACGACTCAGCGGGCAGGTGACGCACCAGCTCGCGCAGGGGCATACGCACCTGCACCGTGCGGTGGGCCAACACCAGGCGGCAGTGCTTGTCGTCGGCCGTTACCCACTGCACTTCGCTGAGGCGGATTTTTTCCAGCATCCCGTTTTCCTTGATGAACAAGGTATCGGGCAGGGCCTCGCCGCTGGGGGCCTGCAGGAACGAGTCGGCCGCCGGGTACCTGGCCGAGAAGTTGCGTAGCGCCAGCGCAATGGCGCGTTGCAGGGCATCGGCCGCCACGGGCTTGGTGAGGTAGGCCGCTGGCCCCAGCTGCTCGGCCCGCCCGAAGGTTTCGCCGTCGGTGCGGGAGGTGAGAAAGATGATGGGCAGCGGACGGTGCGTCAGCAGCTGCTGGGCCAGCTCCACGCCATCGGTGGTGCCGCGCAGCTGCACGTCGAGCAGGGCCAGGTCGATGGTTTCGGTACGGTACAGCGCGAGGGCGATGCGCGCATCGGCGGCGGGGCCCACCACCTCGTACCCCAAATCCTGCAGGGCGGCCTCCAGCTGTTCGGCAAAGAGCGGCTCATCTTCCACGAGCAGGACACGAATGGGCGAATCGGGTATGGCAGCGGCCGAACCAGCAGGCAGCCCGCCTGGCCCCGACGAAATTACGGCGCTACCCACATCCGGGTGCACCGAAGGGGTTGCCCAAACCGTCGGCAAAAGAGTTTCCTGAGACATAGGCCAGCAACTCCGGCCGTGCGCCGCCCACCTAGGCAACTGCGCCAACCCGAATCGGTGGATAATTTAGGTTCCGTTGCCGCGCGCTACCCCACCTGGAGCGTGAGTTGTACCATTAGCGGCGCGACTGGTTTCATCCGTGGCGCGAGCCGAAACCGGTTTTTCCGGCCGCGGCCGCTCCTGCATCATGGGCTCGCGCACCCCATCGGGCGCAGCAGCCGGCAAGGTGAGCACGGCAGTGGTTCCCTGCCCGGGCCGGCTAAACAAGGCTAACTGGCCGTTCTGGGCCTGGGCAAAGGCCCGGCTCAGGCGCAGCCCCAACCCGGCGGGCCGGCCGGCAGTAGCCCTTGGCGTGGCCGCGAGCAGTAATTGCAACTGAGCTTCACTCATGCCCTCGCCGGTATCCTGCACCTGAATAGCCACGGTGTCCTGAGGTCCATCCACGGCCGTCAGCATGATGGTGCCGCCCGCTGGCGTAGCCCGTAGCGCGTTGCTGATGAGGTTGCGCAAAATGGTGCGCGTCATGTTCAGGTCGGCTAGGGTATAGATGGTACGGTCGGACAGGTCGGCTGTGAGGATAATGTCGGCGGCTTCGGCGCTGGGCTGGTAGAGCTCAGCGGCCTCGGCGAGCAGGTCGGCCACGGCCAGGGGTTCAATTGTGGGAGTAAGCTCGCCGCGCTGGGTCAGGGCCCAGCTTAGCAGGTTGTCGAGGAGGGCGCGCAGTCCCTGGGCCGCCTGGC
>NZ_BAAGZM010000693.1:0-2046 GCF_054778495.1 Hymenobacter agri | reverse complement strand
GCGCCCACCAGGGCCTGGTAAGCCGGCACGTTGGCGGCGGCCAGCAGGGCGCGGGTGTAGTTGCTCAGGGCCTTGCAGTCGCCGTAGCCGCTGCTGGCCACGGTGCTGGCCGGAAACGTCTGCCAGCCGCCCAGGCCCAGCTGCACCGAGATATAGCGCGTGCTGCCCTGCAGCAGCTCGTACACGCGGCGGGCGCGGGCCCGGGCATCGGGCAGGTCTTTGGTGAGGGCCTGCACTTTGGCAACGACGTCGGGCGGCAGCTGGTCGCGGTTGGCGTTCAGGTCGTAGGTCCATTTTCCGAGGCCCTGCCAGGTGGCGGCAGTGCCGGCGTGGCCCTGTACCTCAAAATTGCCCGGGGCCAGCACCACGGCCGGCGTACGGTCGGTGAGGGGCGGCGCATTTTCCTCGTCGTCGATGGCGGCCAGATTAGCCAACTGCCATTCGTATACTTCCTGGCCGCCCGTGGTGCTGTGGTCTACTTTCACGCCGGCAGGCAGCTGGCGCTCCTGGTAGCGCAGCGGCAGCGCGGTGGGCGTGCTCACGCGCAGGGTGGCCGCTTCCACGGCCACCCCTTCGCCTTCCTGAGGCTGAAAATCGGGATAGAACAACGCGTTGTCTGACACGATTTCGTAGTCGAACTCCACCGTGTACGGGCCCTGCGGCTGGCGCAGGTCGGCGTAGCGCACGCGCACGTCGGTCATGAAATTGACTCCGTCGTTGCCCACTCCTTCGTCTTTAATCTCGGCGGCCCGCAACTGATGCAGCAGGCGGCCATCGGCGGCGTACACGGCGCCACGCAGGTAGCTCAGGGTGCGTAAGGCGTCGTAGCCCACGCCAAAGCGGCCCAGGTCGTCGCCGGCATTGTCGAGCACCGTTATCACGCGATGCACGGTGTGCACCAGCCGGCTGGCCGACTTCACCGTGATGACTTCATCGTCGGCGCGAATCACGGCGTGGGCGCCTTCGCGCAGGGCCGCCGGAATGTCGGCCACTGCGTATTTGGGGGCCGGCGCGGCCACCGCGAGAGTGCTCAGGGGCAGCAAAGCCAAAAAAGGCAGCAAAGCTTTCATAGTGAAACGACGAGGCTAAACTTTCTTTTTAATCACCAGCTTCTCACCCTGCTTCTCCAGCATCAGACGGTAGAACTCGCGCAGGTTGGTGTATTCGGCGGCGGCGTACACGGCCTTGCGCAGGTTCAGGCGGCTGGTGATTTGCACGGTGCCGGGCGCCCCGGCCGCCACGCTGTACAGGAAGCGGCCACCGCCGTCCGGCAGGTCCACCACGGCCGGCTTGGGCATTTCGGCCAGCTCGTAGCCCTCGGGCAGCGTCAGGGTCACCATTGTGGTTTCGTCCTGCGGTGCCGCGAAATCCACCGGAAACAGTCGGTCGTCGTGGCGGAAGGGGTTTTGCTCGGAATCGAACTCGCGCAGCGGGCTCAGGTAAAAGGTGCCAATGGCGGGCTGGTCTTCGGCGGGCTGGGCAAACTCGTAGTCGAGGCCCAGGGGCTTCGACACATCTTCGCGGGCCGACACGGTGAGCTTGGGCACCGTCCAGCCACTGTGGGAGGCAATTTTTTGGGCCAGAAACTTCTTCTCGCCCAGCTCGGAAAGCGTGCGCCGGCTGTGCACGCCTGCGTAGCCGCCGTGCTCCTCGTGCACGTTGCCCGTGAGGCCCCCGTGCGCATCCAGCTTCAGGTTGACTTGCTGGTAGTGCACGTAGTGCTGCGCCGGCGTGAGGTCGACCCAGCGGCTGGCGGCGGCATCGCGCATCATCAGCCGGCCTTGCTGGTTGAGGCAGCGCTCGGGCAGCACGCCACAGGGCAGCAGCGGGTCGGTGGCATCAATCAGTAAGTCCTGGTTGCCATCGAGCGGCACCAGCGCCAGCACGTAGTTGAAGCCGTCGAGCAGCGGGATAGCCGGGTTGAGGCGACCATGCGCCCGCGTGCTCATCAGCACCGGATGCGCCGGCAGGCCGGCGCCGCGCAGGGCCGCAATCAGCAGCAGGTTCACATCGGCCGCGGTGCCCAGGTGGGCATCGTAGGCCTTG
>NZ_BAAGZM010000692.1:0-2046 GCF_054778495.1 Hymenobacter agri | reverse complement strand
ACTGGCGGCGCGGGCGGCCCGCCAAGCCAGCAAGGCCGCCGGCCCGCGCGGGCGGAATTGGGCATAACGGCACCAAGCTATTCCCCAAACAAAAGCAGAAGAGCCTGCACCAAAATGGCGCAGGCTCTTCTGCTTTTGTTTTGTCGGGCCAGCGTGGGTAGACGCTTTTCGCTGCGAAGGGCCTCCGTATTCGGGGCCGGCTTTCGCAATGCGGCCGGTAGATGGACAAAACAGTACCTGGGCTGGGAATTGCAACCCCTTGCACCAGCGTGGAAAGGAAGGATAAATGGATTTTCGGGCAGAAAAAAGGGAAAATAAAGAAGCAGGCAGCAATGTGGCTCCTGCCAAAACAGGAGGGAAATGGAACACCGGCCTGCTTCGTCAGTCCGCTTGTGTATCAGTGAAATCTAATTGATGGAAATAAATTAACCGATTGAATATGAGAATACTTTTGACAAAACTACGGCTCGGTGGCACCTCAAAAAAGGAAAAAACACGTGTTTTAAGGACACGGACAGTGCGTCACTGAGCCAGGCCTGCGGCCGTCCGAAATGCCGTCAATTGGGCAATAATGCTGTTATTTGGCGTTTACCGCTGAACGAAAATCCCGGATTTCGGGACATTCAACCCTTAATCACGCGCATGCTACGGCCAGCTGTTACGGCGGCTGGTGCAAGCGTTTTATTCCCCAACTGCTGATTTTGCCGCATGGACGAGCTTGCGACCCTGGCCCGAATTATTGACCTGCGGCGGCAGTCCACGCTTCCCCTCATCGACCTGAACCAAATGGTTGACGGCCGGGAAAGCCAGCTGGTGAGCCTGCTGCTGAACAGCCCGGCCCGCACGCAGCTGCAGGTAGCCAAAGCCCTGTACGGCCAAGCTACCGACGCCAACGTGGTGGCCCTGAAGCGTTTGAAAAGCCGGGTGCAGAGCAAGCTGCTCAACCACCTGTACTTTCTCGATTACGACGACCCGCTCGGCGCGGTGTGGCGCCGCCACCAGATGGCCTGCCTCGACCTGCTGCACAAGGGCACCGCCCTGGCTGCCGAAGGCGATTTCCTGCTGAGCATCCGCCTGCTGCGCCGTTGCCTGGCCGAGGCGCAGGCCGGCGACTTTACCACCTACGCCGTGCAGAGTGCCCGCCAGCTGGCCACCCTCTACGCGCAGCTCAACAAGGCGGCCGAGTACCGGCAAATGGACCAGGTACTGCAGCAAAGCCTGCGCGTGCTGCAGCTCGAAGACGAAGCCGAGCGCATCTTCAACGACATGTTTTTGCTGCTGTCGGGTCCGATAAAAGACCGCCGCGCCCTGCTGCCGCAGCTGCCCGAGCGGATTGAGCAGCTGGAGGCGCTGCACCAGCAGGCCGACACATTCAACACGTTTTCGTTTGTGTACCGGCTGCGACTGGCATTGGAAGAGCTAACTGGCAACTACGCCGAAATCATCCGACTGACAGCCGCCGCGACCCAACAGTTCGCCCAGGGCAAGCTCAACGCCCGACGCTTCGACCAGCGCTACAACGCCTTTGCGTGCGTGATGGCGTACCTGCGCAGCGGGCAGGTGGCGCTGGGGTTGGTCGCCGCGCAGGAAGGTATTGGGCTGTTTGCGCCCACGTCGAGCAACTGGTTTTTCTTTCAGGAGCAGCACCTGCTGCTGGCGTTGCACGATAAAAAGTACGCCTACGCCCAGCAGTTGCTGCAAACCGTGCTGGCCAACCCCGCCATGGTGAAGCTGCGCACCACGGCCCTCGAGCGCTGGGATTTGTACCGCGGCTACGTCGATTTTGTGGCTCCGCCCGCCCCACCGGCCGTCCTCACCCCGCCGGCCCAGTGGGCCCTGATGCTGCCCGAATACAGCCGCGACAAAAGCGGGCAGAATATTGCGATTCTGGTGCTGCAGCTGCTCTACTACCTCCGTCAGCACAAGCTCGATGAGGCCCTGGTGCGCCTCGAACGCCTGCGCAAATACCAGCAGCGGCACCTGCCCGACGCCAGTGCCCAGCGCACCCGCCTGCTGCTGCGCCTGCTGCGTGGCCTGGCCGATGCG
>NZ_BAAGZM010000691.1:0-2053 GCF_054778495.1 Hymenobacter agri | reverse complement strand
CTGCTGCCGCCCTGCAGGCCTCCGCCAACCGCGAGTACGCCGACGCCGCCACGTTCCACATCAGCGGCCTGCCCGATGCGCAGCTGACGACCCAGGAGCTCACTCAGCAGCTGGGCCGCCCCGACAGCATCGCCGAAGGAGCCGTGGAGTGCGGCAGCCGCCTGTCGAACATTCCTGTGGGCGCACCCAACGGCGACTTCTGGTACTACGGCCGAACGATGTACGAAGTGAGCGGCACCCAGGCCATGCTACTGAAATTCGACGTCACGTCGGGCCGGTTTAAGGCCCAATTGGGCAAGCTGATGCTCGATAAAAACACTACGCTCGAAGCCGTACGCCGCTTCTACCCGGAATCGGCCAGGGAGGCCGATGAGCCCGCCGGCCGCGGTCGGCCGGGCGAATTAATGAGCCTGCCTTTTATCTACAAAGGCAAAGGCATAGATGAATCCTTGAACCTGGAGTTTCAAAACGGCCGCTTGCAGGTAATCGAGCTTTTCAGCCCCTGTTAGGGTTTGGGCTTGGCTGGATAGAAAAAAAGCACGTCATGCTGAGCTTGTCGAAACATCTCTACCGCGGTAGTAAATGAATTACTTACGCAGTAGAGATGCTTCGACAAGCGTAGCATGACGTGCTTTTTTCGCTGCTTTCCCAGAAAACCACCCGCCCAAAAAAGCAAACCCTCTGGTGAAACTGTTAAGCTACCTGCCGCCGCAGTTCGTGCCGGCACCACGCTTAATCTTTCACAACATGAACATCGGAATCATCGGCGCCGGCCACATCGGCAGCGCCCTCGCCGTGCGGCTCACCAGCCTCGGCCACTCGGTTAAAATCGCCAACTCGCGCGGCCCCGAAACTCTGGGTGACGTGGCCCAGAAAACCGGTGCCACCCCCGTCACGGCCGAAGAAGCCGCCAAAGGTGCCGACCTCATTGTGGTCACCATCCCGCTGAAAAACATTCCCGACCTGCCCAAAGACCTGTTCGCCAACGTGCCCGCCGAGGTGCCCGTCATCGACACGAGCAACTATTACCCGATGCTGCGCGACGGTAAAATCGCCGAGCTCGAAACCGGCGACCTCACCGAGAGCGAGTGGGTGCAGCAGCACCTGGGCCGCCCGGTAGTGAAGGTGTTCAACAACATCTACGCCGACCACCTGCAAAACAAGGGCGTGCCCGTCGGCACCCCCGGCCGCATTGCCCTGCCCGTGGCCGGCGACGATGCCGCCGCCAAGCAAAAAGTAATGGCCCTGGTGGAAGAACTGGGCTTCGACGCCGTGGACGACGGCACCCTGCACGAGTCGTGGCGCCAGCAGCCTGGCACCCCGTCCTACGGCGCCGACATGCCCGCCGACAAGCTCCGCGAGCACTTCGCCAGCCTCGGCACGAAGCGCACCGAGGCCCAGCACGCCGAGTACAAGGCCAACCACGCCAAAACCGAGCAGGCCATGGCCGACCAGGGCATTCAGTTGAAATAGACTGATGTTGGAAAATGAAAAAGCCCTGCCGCGCGGTAGGGCTTTTTTAGTGTTGCTAGTGTAGCATCGGGTGCTGCCAACAGCGAGATTTTACAACTCCGAGCTAAACTTCGTATTTGACCTCTCGCTGCTTCTTGGAGAAACAGATGTAGTTTAGTGCCAAGCTGGGGTAGCATTGCCCGAAAATAAATTCAATCCATAGGAGGTAAATCAGACTATGCGAATTTTAGCAACCTTCCTAATGTTCTGTATATCTGCTTGTGCAAAATATGAATCTGAAATTCCGAAAGGCTACGTTCCGCGGCGTGTTGTTTTCAATCAAGACAAATACCACCCTTTTCCGCATTGCGCAATTAGTTTAAATGTTCCGATAGAGTATGATACCCTGCTGAAATGGGTTGATAGGTCTGATAATGCTTACTCAGACATTTCCAAATATCGATTTACCAGTTCGAGAGGGTGATTAATTCAGGAAAGCGGTTTTTTTAAAAAAGCCGATGGATTTTGGGCGGTGGTCTAAGTGAGGATGAACACGTATAAGGTTGATGGTAACAACTCAGCATACGTGCGCCAAATGCGG
>NZ_BAAGZM010000690.1:0-2066 GCF_054778495.1 Hymenobacter agri | reverse complement strand
GCCGGCCTCGAAAGCGCCAGCTGGGTGGAGCGCGGCCCCAGCAACGTGGGCGGCCGGGTACTGGCCATGATTTTCGACCCGGCCGACGCCACCGGCAACACCCTGTTGGCGGGCACGGCCAACGGCGGCCTCTGGAAAATCAGCAACGCCACCAACGCCAGCACCTACACTTGGACCAACGTGAGCAGCGGCTTCAACAACCTGGCCGTTTCGGCCCTGGCGGCCGATGCCAGCACGACGCCGGCCACCTTCTACGCCGGTACCGGCGAGGGCTTCTACAACGCCGACGCCGTGCGCGGGGCCGGCATCTTCAAATCGACCGACGGCGGGGCCACCTGGGCGGTGCTGCCCGCCACGGCAAGCAGTCCCGATTTTCGGCAATGCCAGAAACTGGTGGTGCACCCGGTGACGCATGACGTGTACGCGGCCACCCGCACCGGCGGCGTGTACCGCAGCAAGGACCAGGGCGCGACCTGGACGCAGGTGCTGAACACCACCACCACCGCGGGGCCCTCGCTGAGCACGCGCGCGGCCGACATCGAAATTGCCGCCGACAACACCCTGTTCGTGTCGATGGGCCTCCTCCAATCCGACGGCATCTACCGCTCGGCCACGGGCGACGCCGGTTCGTGGACAAACCTCAACACCCTGGCCGGCTCGGGCCTGCCTGCGCCCTCGGGGGCTGCCTACCACCGCATCGAGTTGGCCTGCGCGCCCTCGGATGCCAACCGGCTGTTTGCCATTTTTCAGGACGCGAATACGTACGGCCTGCTCAACATCTACCGCTCGCTCGACAAGGGCAACACCTGGACGGCCATGTCGAAACCCGGCGGCGCCAGCTTCGACTACACCAGCGGGCAGGCCTGGTACGCGCTGGCCGCGGCCGTATCGCCAACCGACCCCGAGGTGCTGTACGTGGGCGGGCTCGACATCTACGCGACGGGCAATGCCTCGGCGGCCACGTCGACCTGGACCAAAAAATCGGTGTGGAGCAATGCCGTCACCGCCACCAACTACGTGCACGCCGACCACCACGTGTTCCTGTTTTTGCCGGGCTCGGGCACGCAGGCCATTTCGGGCAGCGACGGGGGCCTGGCCTACACGTCCACCGCGACGCCCGCCGCCTCAACCACCACGTTTTCGCAGCGCAACACCAATTTTAACGTTACGCAGTTTTACGCGGTGGCCATGCACCCCACCAACAACGACTATTTCCTGGCCGGCGCGCAGGACAACGGCACCCGGCAGTTTACGACGGCAGGCATCAATTCCACGCCTCAGGTGACGGGCGGCGACGGCGGCTACTGCGCCATCGACCAGGACGCGCCGGCCAACCAGATTACCAGCTACGTCTACAACCAGTATTACCGCACCACCAATTCGTTTAGCACCGCCGCCACCTCGTTTGCCCTCAACGCCAACACCGGCCAGTTTATCAACGCCTGGGACTACGACAGCAACCTGAACGTGCTGTACGCGGGCAACACCACCGATACCTATCTGGCTTGGCTGAATCCCCTCACGGCAAACAGTCTGAACAATGCCAAAAACAACACCATTCAACCCGCGCTGCCAACCGGCTCCGGCGACGTGGTCTTCGTTGGTATCGCGCCCCTCACGGGCAAGCGCATCTACCTGGGTACCGATGCGTCGGCCAACGGCAACGACGGAGGCGCGGCCTTCGTGGTGGATAATGCCAACACGACCTCGCCCACCGTTACCAAAATCTTCCCCGGCACGGTGAACACCGCTGTCTCGTGCGTGGCCGTCGACCCGGCCAACGAAGCCCACCTGCTGGTGACACTTTCCAACTACGGCGTGGTAAGCGTGTACGAAACCACCAACGCCAACGCTGCCACCCCCACCTGGACGGCGGTGGAAGGCAACCTGCCCGACATGCCCGTGCGCTGGGCCCTGTTCGACCCGCGCGGCACTTCGCGCGCGCTGCTGGCCACGGAAATGGGCGTGTATTCTACTGACAAGCTCAACGGCGCCAGCACCGTGTGGCGGCCCACCACCAACGGCCCGCTGAACGTGCGCGTCGACATGCTGCGCTACCGCCCGGG
>NZ_BAAGZM010000689.1:0-2067 GCF_054778495.1 Hymenobacter agri | reverse complement strand
GGGCTGCGCGCGGGAGGTGTGCGCGGCCCAC
Organism: Hymenobacter agri; assembly: GCF_054778495.1. Taxonomy (NCBI): domain Bacteria; kingdom Pseudomonadati; phylum Bacteroidota; class Cytophagia; order Cytophagales; family Hymenobacteraceae; genus Hymenobacter; species Hymenobacter agri. The sequence continues at coordinate 2,036 of NZ_BAAGZM010000689.1, read as the reverse complement.
TCCCGGGCCTCGATTGGCGTGGGCTCGGGCCCGGCCGTATCGGCTAGCCACACGGTAGCCGGTACTCCGGCTTCCACTATCGCCGCGTTGGAAATGGCCAGAAGCTCATGGTACACGGCCAGGGCGGCGGGCTGGCCCACTCCGGCCGCAAGCCGGCTTTTTACCCGGCCCAAGGCCGGTACGCGGGCAAAAACCAACAAATGGGGCTGCGCGGCAGCCCGCCGGGAAATATCACTCATATACTTTGTGGCCGCGCCGCAGCCAGGGGCTCCACAGCGCGGAATAAGGATGGACGTTGAGTGTCGGGCCGTGCGCGTTCACTACCGGGTGGCCTTCGTTCACCCACTCAAACAAGCCGCCGTAGAGGTTGCGAACTTGGCTGAAGCCCAGCGCCTGCAGGCGCTCGCCCAGCCGCTCGCTGCGCACACCCACCGAGCAGTACACCACCACGGGCTGCGTCCGGTCGAGGTCGGCAAACTGTGCCGTGGGCACCGAATCGAAGTCAACGAATCGGGCCCCGGGCAAGTGGCTCACCCGAAACTCGGCCGGAGAGCGCACATCGAGCAGCAGCGGCGCGGCGGGCTGCCCCAGCTCGGTGGCAAGCGTAGCCGCCGGTACTGTGGGCACCGTGCGGCGGTAAAGAGTCCGAAGCAGTTGCCGGTAGAGCATAGTGGGAGTAGCTGGCGAACCGGAAGGACCGGCATCGCAGGCGGCAAGGGCCAGCAAACTGGCTAACAAGCAGTAACAGACGGCGCGAGAAGCCCGCATGAGGGGGAAATGTAGACGTAGAAGCAGTTTGGAGAGCTGGCCGGCCAGCGCCGCTGCTAGCGGCGGCGCACGTGAATACGCACCCGCTCGCCGTCTTCGCTGGTGGTGGGCATCACGTCGATGCGGTCGGCTTCATCATAGTACGCCGCCAGGCCGCGCACAATGCCCACGGCCAGCCCGCCCATGCGGCGCGGCGACACGTAGTCGATAATGAGCTCATCGGGGCCCAGGCGGCTCACGTCGAGCACGGGCGGCGAGTTTTCGGTGTGCTCGCGGCGCACGTGCTGGTGCATGGTCAGCTCGGTGTGCTCCAGCATGTCGAGGGTTTTCCATTCGGGCCGCAACAGCTTCTGGTACATGTACATCAGGTCGGGCACGAGGTATTCGCCAAATTTCTCGTGCAGCTCGCCGGCCGACAGCCCGGTCATTTCGGCCGCGTGGCCCACCAAGGCATAAATGTGCTCGTCGGGATACACGGTTTTGTGGTTGAACTCCACTTTTTCCAGGCCCGAAAGCTCCATCAGCTTCACCCAGGTGCTGTGGTCGTACTGGGTTTGAACGTAGCGTTTCAGCAGTGTCAGTATGGTTCCGTGCATAAAATCAAAAGTATGGCAGGGCTTCCTAAACAAAGCCGCCTGCCAGTCAAACGGCTGGCAGGCGGCTTTGTTTACAACCTTACGGCTGGGCTTGGGCGCCGGGCTCAGATATTGCCGGCCACCGTCATGGTGCTGAGCGTGGGGCCGACGCTGCCGCCGGCGGGCTCTACCGTCATGGCAAACGTCTGGGCGCTGGCAATGTCATTCATGTGCTGCAGGCCTTCGCCGCTGGCCGTGGCCGCCGTCAGCACGCCGGCATCAATGGGCTTGCCCTTGTCGAGAGCCCAGAGCTGGTACTGCTTGTCGGCAGGCAGGGCCGGCAGGCTTCGCACATCCACGTACACCTTGTGGGTGGCGGGGTTGAAGAATACGCGGGCCTTGGCCGTAGGGGCCACTTTGGTGCCGGCCAGGGCCACGGCGCGGAAGTCGTCGTTACGCAGCACCCCGTTTTCTTGGCGCAGGTCGCCAAGCTGTTTCTCTACTACCTGCGAAGTTGTGGCAAAGCGGGCCTGCTCGTTTTGCAGGGCCACCACCTGGGCATTGGCGTTTTTCCAGTTCGAGTAGAGCAGCAGGTTGGCACCGAGGCTCAGCAGCAGGGCCACCGAGGCGGCCACCGCCCAGTTGGAGCGGCTATGGGGCGTGGCCACCGCCGCGCTGGCCATTGGGCGCACA
>NZ_BAAGZM010000688.1:0-2067 GCF_054778495.1 Hymenobacter agri | reverse complement strand
GCGACGGCGGCGGGCCCGGGCTTCGGGCGAGAAGTCGCGCTGCGGGTCGAATTGCACGCCGGTTTTGTCGCGTAAGGTTACCCAATAGCGTTCAGCGGCTGACGGCGCGTTTGTTACCCGACCCGCCACCCCGGCCTGTCCAGTGGCGGGCCCGGAGGCGCTCAGTAGCGCCAGTGCCAGCCCGGCGGCCGAAAGCGCAGCTTGCGGTCGCAGTCGGCGGGGAATCATGAAGGAAAGAAAGTGCATAGAGTTTTGCCAAAGGTAACCCCAGCCAGAGGGCTCCGTTTGAAGGCTGGACCGTTTTACGGCCTAAGTATCTTTTTACTTTTATTTTCCATCCATGAATTTCCGCACCTTCCCCACCCTGCTGGCCGCAGCTGCCTTGCTGGCACTGCCGGGTTGTAACCAGAAAGAAATTGCGGCCCTGCAGCAGCAGAATGCCGAGCTCACCAAATCGCGCGACCAACTCACCCTCGAAAAAACCGCCCTCGCCGCCGACAAGGTCCGCAGCGAAGAGGCCCTGCGCGGCTCGCTGCTCAGCAAAAGCCAGCAGGTGAACCAGCTGAACCAGAACCTCGGCGACGCCGAAACCGACATTCGCAACAAAAACGCTGACCTGCAGAGCAAGGAGGCCGACCTGCAAAGCAAAAACGCCCGCATCGCCGACCTGCAAAACGCCCTGGCCCAGAAAGATGCCGCCACAAAAGCCCTGCGCCAGCGCGTGTCTGATGCCCTGCTGGGATTCAACGCCCAAGACCTGCAGGTGAGCGTGAAGAATGGTAAAGTGTATGTGTCGCTCTCGGAGCAATTGCTGTTCAAATCTGGCTCCACTAAAGTCGACCCCAAGGGACAGGACGCCCTGCGCAAGCTGGCCGTGGCCCTCAAGGACAACAAGGACGTGAACGTGCTGGTGGAAGGCCACACCGACAACGTGCCCATCAAAGGCGCCACCGCCAGCGGTGCCCGCGACAACTGGGACCTGAGCGTGATGCGCGCCACCGAAATCACTCGCCTGCTCACCGCCGCCGGCATGGACCCTGCCCAGGTAACGCCCTCGGGCCGGGCCGAATACCTGCCCCTGGCCCCCAACGACACCCCCGCCAACAAGGCCCTGAACCGCCGTACCGACATCATTCTCACGCCCAAGCTGGACGAGCTGTTCTCGATTCTGGGGCAGAACTAAGGCTTTGGGTGCCAACGAAACGGCCCTACCCGCGCAATGTAGGTAGGGCCGTTTTTCGTTTGTCATCCTTCGCTCCGCTCAGGATGACAGATGTGATGTCAAGGCACTTACAAACCGTACTTGCTCAGCAAGTAAATCAGCGAAGCCATGCTGGCGCCGCCCAGCTCCAGCTCGCGGCGGTTCACCTTATCGAAGGTATCGGCCGCGGTGTGGTGGATGTCGAAGTAGCGCTGCGAGTCGCACTTGTAGCCGATGAGGGCTTTGGGGTGCACAGTCTCGTGCAGCGGCTCGATGTCGGTGCCGGAGTGGCCGGGCAGCAGGTCGGCGGCGTGGTAGGGCTGGAACAGTGGGGCCCAGCGCGTGATTTTCGCTACCGTGGCTGGCTCGGCTTCCAGGGTGAAGCCGCGGGGCGTGAAGCCGCCGCCGTCGCTCTCGATGGCGGCCACGTGCGTCTCCTTGTTCTGCTGGGCCAGGCGGGCGTACTCGTTGCCGCCGCGCGTGCCGTTTTCCTCGTTCATAAATAACACCGCCCGGATGGTGCGCTCGGGCATAAAGCCGGCGGCGCGCAGCAGGCGCAGGGCCTCGATGCTCTGCACGCAGCCGGTGCCGTCGTCGTGCGCGCCTTGGGCCAGGTCCCAGGAATCGAGGTGGCCGCCCACGGTGATGATTTCGTTGGGGTATTTGCTGCCCTTGATTTCGCCTACCACGTTGTAGCTTTTTTCTTCGGGCAGGGTGGCGCAGTCCATTTCCAGCTCAAACTGCAGGTCGGGGTTGGCCTTGAGGAGCTGGCTGAGCTGGTCGGCGGCGTTGGTGCTGAGGGCCGCGCCCGGCACTTTGGGCACGGCCGCGTCGTAGGCCATCGTGCCCGTGTGCGGGTTGTCGTC
>NZ_BAAGZM010000687.1:0-2085 GCF_054778495.1 Hymenobacter agri | reverse complement strand
GAGCTGGCCGTGGACGTGCCCGCCCGCCGCGCCGCCGTGGCCGGCAAAGCCCTCACGCTGACGCGCACCGAGTTCGATTTGCTGCTGCTGCTGCTGGCCAACCAGGGCCGCGTCATCACCAAAGGGGCCATTGCTGAGCATTTGTCGGGCGACGCGGCCGAGCAGTTCGACACGTTCGAGAACGTGTACGCGCACGTCAAAAACCTCAAGCGCAAGCTCACGGAGGCCGGCGCGCCGAACTACATTCGGATGGTGTACGGGCTGGGGTATCGGTTCGAGCCGAATGGCAAGGAGTAGCACGACCACTCCCCTCCTTGGATAAGGAGGGGATATTTTAGCGCAGCTAAAATTGGGGTGGTTTGATTCGTTGAACGATGCCCGAACGACCAGCGCCCGGCTCGTTCGGGCATCGTTCAACGAATCAAACCACCCCGTTCGCGCTAAAGCGCGAACATCCCTTCCTCATCTGAGGAGGGGAGTTTGCTGTTCAACGTTTTCGCCCCATGAAGCTGCTGGCCCGCACCACCGTTATTTTCCTGATTTATGCCAGCGTGGTGGCGGCGGCGGGCACGTTCGTGTACTACAACTTCATCCGCAAAATCTATTATCAGTACGTTGACCGCACGCTGAGCCGGCGCAAGCTGCGCGTGGATAACGACCTGCGGCTGTACCTGCACTCGCCGGCCGACCTGGAATTCTGGCACCGGCTCGACCATAACGTGGAATTTGTGCCGCTGACCGCGCCGGGGCCGCCGGCCGCCTTCAGCGTGCGCATGATGTATAATAAGCTGGTGAATAAAACCGTACCCTACCGGCAGCTGGCCGCGCCGGTGATGTTTCAGGGGCGGCCGTACCGGCTGGAACTGCGCACGACCATGCTCGATAGCCAGGAGCTGCTGGCGCGCATCGGGCAGGCGGGGGCGCTGCTATTTGGTCTGCTGGTGGCGGGACTGCTGGTGTTGCAGCACGTGCTGGCGCGGCGGCTGTGGGCCCCGTTCTACCATACGCTGGGTGAGCTGCAGAAATACAAACTCGACCAGCCCGCGCCGGTGCACCTGGCCTCCACGCGCATTCCCGAGTTTAAGGCGCTGAACGCGGCCATCGGGCGGGTGCTGCACCGCAACCAGCGCATCTACCACCGCCAGAAGGAATTTACCGAAAACGCCGCCCACGAGCTGCAAACGCCGCTGGCCATCCTGCGTACCAAGCTCGACATGCTGGTGCAGGCCCCAGGGCTGACGGAAGAGCAGGCCAGCCACATCGAGCCGTTGCTCGACGTAACGCAGCGCCTCACCCACCTCAGCCGCAGCCTGCTGCTGCTGGCGCACCTCGACCAGCAGCTGTTTTTCCCCACCGAAACCGTGGATGTGGCGGCCACCATCCGCACGCAGCTGGGGCAGCTGCGCGAGCAGCTGGCCGGGGCGGGCCTCACGTTCAGCACCGACCTGGTGCCCACGCTGCCGCTAGCGGCCAACCGCTCGCTGCTCGACATTCTGGTGAGCAACCTGCTCAGCAACGCCATCCGCCACAACGTGGCGGGCGGCACGGTGCGCGTGGTGCTCACCACAGGATTATTGACGGTGGAAAACACCGGCCGCCTCCGCGCCCTGCCCGCCGACCAGCTGTTTGTGCGTTTCCGGCCGGGGCCCGAGCGGGTGCCGGGCAGTGTGGGCCTGGGCCTGGCTATTGCCCGGCAGGTGTGCGAAACCTACGGACTGCTGCTCAGCTACCACTACGAGGAGCCCGGCCGGCACCAGATGCGGGTGCGGTTATAGCGCCGGTATATAAGAGCGTCATGCTGAGCGCAGCCGAAGCATCTCTACTGCCTAACTAATCCCAACGATTGGGTTTACTACTGCACGCGAGATGCTTCGGCTGCGCTCAGCATGATGTTCTTTCTTCCTCGCTCACCCCATCCAGCAGCCCAGCCATTTCTTCCAGAATACCGGGCCAGTTCTCCAGGTACAGCATGTGGCCCTGCGCGGGCAGCAGGTGCATAGGCGCGCCACCCAGCCGCTGGGCCAGCCAGGGGATGTTGCCGGGAGCCCACACGCCATCGGCCTGGCCGTGCCAGAGGCGCACGGG
>NZ_BAAGZM010000686.1:0-2087 GCF_054778495.1 Hymenobacter agri | reverse complement strand
GCAGTGGGTGCCGTGCTCGGTGCCGTGGTCGCGCGGGTCGGCTTCCACGTCGGGGTTGCCGTAGTGGCGCTCGGCGAGGTCGGCGGGATGGTCGCCCACCAGCGCCTGCGGGTTGTAGGTCAGGTTATAATAATAGTCGAGGGGCTGTTTCAGCCTGGCATGGTAGCGGCTATAATTGTTGGCGAGGGAGTCGAGGTTGGGAAATTGGCCGCGTACGGCCCGGTAGTAGCGGGCGGCCAGGCGCGCGAAGGCCGTATCGGCAGGCGGCTGGCACAGTCGGCCCGAGTCGACCACGGCCACGCCGTAGGCCCGGCGCAGGGCGGCCACGTTGGCCAGGTCTTTGGCCAGCTCTCGGGCGTCGTCCTCGTAATCTGCTTCGGCCGCCGCGCGCTTGGCGGTGTAGGCTTTCTTCACCTGCTCATATAGCTGGAACTCGGTTTCCTTGGCGGGCGGCACGGTGGCCAGGGTCTGGTGCTCGTATAGCGGTCGGAGGCGGGTATAGAGGCGGGTTTCCTCCTTCTGGCTGAAGTAGACGTTGCGGCCGTCGGCCCCGCCGGTGAAGTTCCAGCCGTACACGTCGTCGGGGTAGCCGTTGTGGTCGTCGTCGCGGCCGTTGGCGGGCACCTCGCCGGGGTTGTGCCACAGCACGCGGCGCAAATCCACGTGCGCTGTGTCGAAGCCGTTATCAATCACGGCTACGATGATGGGCCGTGCCGCCGGCTTGTGCGGCAGGGTGCGCAGCCGCTCGTAGGCCCGGTCGGTGCTGATGCCCATCACGTGGTCGGCGGCGGGGTCGAGGTGATGCCACTGGGCGAGGGGCGTGGTTTGGGCGTGGCCGGCGAGGGCCAGCGACCAGAGCGCGAATACGAACGTAAAATGGCGAAGCATTAGCAGAAAAAAGGCAATAGTTGCCGCAAAAGCAACTGCCGTTAGTCTGCGCTAAGCTTGCGGAACGAAACCGCGCGAAAGGCAACAGTAGCTGCAATAAGCAACTGATAAATACGCCTGGGCAAGGTATATATAAATACCTGAAATTGATAGTTGGAGCAATTGTTGACGAACATGCGCACGAAATCCTCACTAGCTTTTTGTTTTCCGCTTTATGAAGCACCTCTTCCCTGCCATGCTGCTGCTGGGCGGCTGCGCAACCGTTCGGCAGTTGGCCACGCCCGTGGCAGCGGTTGCGCCGCCTACCAAGGTGGTGCTGCGCGGCACCGTGGCCAATGCCGGACCGCACGACACCATCAGGCTGTTCTACAGGCCAGTTCCGGGGCAAGTCCGGCATCTGGCGGCGAAAGTGCCCGTGGGCGTAGGAGGCGCTTTTGAGTTGCGGATAAAAAACCTGGCCGGGCCTATTGATGCCCAGCTTTCCTGCGGCGAGTTTGAAACCGTATTTCTATCGCCAGGCGATTCGCTGGTTGTTGATTTTGACCGAAAACAGTTGGTCGGCACCATTCGCTTCGCCGGCCGGGGAGCCTATGTCAACACTTACCTTACGCGAGCCCAGCGGATTTTCGACTTTGATTATGATAACCTGCCCGAAAGGCAGTTTATCAACTTGGCGCCGGCCGAATTCCGGCAGCGGGTGGATGCCCGCCGGCAGCAGCAGCTCGATACCCTGGCTTTCTACCACGCCCGCCAGCCGCTGCCCCCGGCGTTGTTGCAGTCGCGGCGGCAAGTGCTCGGGGTGCAGCACGGGGCCGCGCTGCTGCGCTACGTGGCGGCGCACAAGCGCAAGGCCCATCGCGAACCCCAACTGCCCGCCGGTTACTACGATTTCCTGGCGCAGTTGCCCCTGGCTGACTATTACTACCCAACGGTAACAGCTGCGTTGAGTGCTCCACTGGCCGTTTTTTTCAGCGATTACATGCAGGCCCGCTTGCTGCCGCCCGGCGGGCAGCTGCCCACCGCGCCGGGCACCGCCGAACGCCTCTATACCCAGGCCACCGCCGATTTCGGCGACACCCCGGCCCGCGACTACGTGCTGAGCTGGGCTTTGGTCAATGAGCTTTACAGCCACGGCGGCACCAGCCTGGATGCCGTGCGCGCGGTGCTGCCACTATTTCGGGCGCGCACCCGCGATTCGC
>NZ_BAAGZM010000685.1:0-2104 GCF_054778495.1 Hymenobacter agri | reverse complement strand
CAAGCAGCTGGGCGTGGGCGGAGCCGTGTTTGGCGCCACGGTGCTGGCCGCGGCCACGGCGCTGCCCGAAGTATCGACGGGCTTGGCTGCCGTGCGCCAGCACGACTACGAAATGGCCGTTGGCGATATTTTCGGGGGCAATGCGTTTCTGCCGGTGTTGCTGCCGCTGGCGGCGCTGCTGTCGGGCAAGGCCGTGCTGCCGCGGGCCAGCAAGCTCGACGTTTACCTCACCGGCCTGGGCATTCTGCTCACCAGCGTCTACCTCTTCGGCCTGATTCTGCGTCCGGCCCGGCAGGTAGCGCGCATGGGGCTCGACTCCCTGGCCGTGCTCGTGCTTTATGCGCTAGGGGTGTTGGGGCTGCTGGCGCTGGGCAGCGGGTAAGCCCACCCGTAGCCAGACTGTGGGGCAATTGGCTTAGAAATCACCGAAAATTCGTTCTTTCGGGCAGTCGTTCACGCTATTACCCACTCGTTTCCGCATGCATTTCTTCTCCGTCCTGCGCCGGGCTGCGGCCCTTGCCCTTGGCGCTGCCCTGGCCACCGGCTGCACTTCGCCCACCGAACAATCCCAAGCCCCGGCAGCTGCCGGCAACGGCCCCACACTGGCCAGCTACTTCCAGAATCCCGAAAGCGGCGTGCAGGATGGCAACGTGCGCGTCATCCCCATCCGCACGCCCAAGGGCACCTTCAAGGTCTGGACCAAGCAGGTGGGCAATAACCCCAAAATCAAAGTGCTGCTGCTGAACGGCGGGCCGGGCGCCACGCACGAGTATTTCGAATGTTTCGAGAATTTCCTGCCGAAAGAGGGCATCGAATTCATTTACTACGACCAGCTGGGCTGCGGCAATTCTGATAATCCCAGGGATACTTCGATGTGGAGCCTGCCGCGCTACGTGGAGGAAGTGGAGCAGGTGCGCCAAGCACTGAAGCTGGACAGCTCGAACTTCTACCTACTGGGCCACAGCTGGGGCGGAATTCTGGCTGCCGAATACGCCTTCAAGTACCAGCAGCACCTTAAGGGACTCATTATATCGAACATGATGATGAGCTGCCCCGACTACGGCAAGTACGCCGACGAGGTGCTGGCCAAACAGATGAAGCCCGAAGTGCTGAAGGAAATTCGCGCCATCGAAGCTAAAAAGGACTTCAGCAACCCACGCTACATGGGCCTGCTCGAACCCAATTTCTACGCCGAGCACCTGTGCCGCATCGTGCCCAACCCCGAGCCCGTGACGCGCGCCATGAGCAAGATTAATCAATCATTGTACGTGACGATGCAGGGACCGAGCGAGTTCGGCATCTCCGGCAAGCTCACCAACTGGAACCGCGTGCCCGACCTGCCCAAGCTGCGCGTGCCCGTGCTCAGCATCGGCGGCAAGTACGATACCATGGACCCCAACCACATGCGCATGATTGCCACCAAGGTGCAGCGTGGCAACTCCCTCATCTGCCCCGAGGGCAGCCACATGAGCATGTACGACGACCAGCAAACCTATTTCAAGGGCCTGCTCACCTTCCTCAAAGCCGCCGACGCCGGTACCGTGAAGCCCGGCGCCGAGCTATAGAAATTGCACCATTTGTCATCCTGAGCCGCGCGAAGAACCTTGTCATATTTGAACGTATTGTTCAGGTCTGATAAGGCCCTTCGCGCGGCTCAGGATGATAAATGGCTTTAAAACGACACCGTGAGCTCAACCGGTAGTGCGGTGCGGCGGCCGCCCGCCACGCCCGGCCGCCAGGCGGGGCCTTCGCACACCAGCCGCAGGGCTTCCTCGTCGTAGTCGGCGCGCATGCCGCGCACCACTTGCAGGTTGCTCAGCTTCCCATCGGCCTCCACCATAAAGCGCAGGCGCACCGTTCCGTTCAGGAATTGCTGGCCTTCCTCGGGCTCGAATTTGGCCGCTTCGCGAAACAGATAATTGCGCAGGGCAGATGTGCCGGTAATTGGAGCCGGGGCAATGGCCACGGCCGCTGGCATGGGCTTGTCGCGCACCAGCGCGGCACTCTCCACGGCTTTGGCGGTGGTAGCGAAACGGCTCGCAGCAGCCGATTGTGGCGCGACGACGCTCGAATCGGCGGCGGCTTTGGCCAGGGGCTTGGGGGC
>NZ_BAAGZM010000684.1:0-2114 GCF_054778495.1 Hymenobacter agri | reverse complement strand
AGCAGTGGCGGCTGGTGCCAGCCGGCCCGGCGGGCAGCTTCCAACTCGAAAACAAGAGCGAAGCCCGCGTGGCGGCGCTGGCGGCGTCCGACAAATTCAACGGCACGCCGGTGGTGGCCCAGAAAAGCAGCGGCCGCGCCACGCAGCAGTGGCGCCTGTTTCGACTGAAGCTGAACTTGCTGGAAGGCGCTTCGCCCTTCGGCCCGCCGCAGCTGCTGGCGGGCCCGGTGAACACGCCCGGCAACGAGCTGCACCCCATTGCGAGCCCCGACGGCAAGACGCTGTATTTCGCCCGCACCAAGTTTGCCGGCAACACCGAAGGCAATACCGATTCGGGCGACGCCTGGGCGAGCCGCAGCGCTGATGAGGGCAAAACCTGGGGCGCACCCGAGCGGCTCGATGGCCTGAACACGCCGCAAAACAACGCCGTGGAAGCCACCACCGGCACCGGCGGCCAACTCTTGATAGTGCGCGGCACCTACGAGCGCGACGGCACTTTCCGCGACGAAGGCCTGAGCCGGGTGGCCCAGTCGGCCGCCACGGCCGCCAGCGCCACGCCCAAAAATACCAAGCCGGAAGCCTTGCGCATTGCCAACTTTTACTCGGCCGTGACGGGAACCGGGTTCTATATGTCGGCCGACGGGCAGACGCTGCTGCTCTCGCTCGAGCGCGGCGACTCGGAGGGCGGCAACGACATCTACCTGAGCCGCCCCGATGGCAGCGGCGGCTATACCGAGCCCAAAACCCTGGGCCCGGTGCTGAACTCGCCGGGCTTCGACTTCGCGCCCTGGCTCGCGGCCGACGGCAAAACCCTGTACTTCGCCTCCTACGGCCACATGGGCTACGGCTCGGCCGACTTGTTTGTGAGCACGCGGCTCGATGACAGCTGGAGCAAATGGAGCGAGCCCCGCAACCTGGGCCCGGCCCTGAACGGCCCCGGCTTCAACGCCTTTCTGAGCATTGCGCCCGATGGGAAAACGGCCTACTACTCGTCGTCGGCCACACCCAACGGCACCAAAGACATCTGGCGCACCGGCCGCGCCGTGGCGGCCGACTCGGTGCCCAAGCCGGCCGTGGTGGCCGAAGCGAGTGAGAACAACGGCCGCGCCTTCCTCAGCGGGCGCGTGCTCGATGCCCGTACCAAGCAGCCCGTGCCGGGCGCGCTCGTGAAGGCCAACCTGCTGGGCACGGGCCGCAACAGCCCGCAGTTCCTGGCCACCAGCCGGGCCGATAATTCAGGCAACTACCAGATGTCGCTGCTGCCGGGGCGCTACGCGCTGTCGGCCATCGGCGGCCTGCTCACGATGAGCGATACCATTAACGCGAGTGGCTCGCCGCGTCGCGACATCCTGCTGAATCCGGCCGTGGTAGGGGAGAAAGTTGACCTGCCCAGCATCATCTTCGCTCAGGGCAAGGCCACGCTGCTCGGCTCCTCTTTCATCGAGCTCAACCGCCTGGCCATTGCTCTGCAGGCCGCGCCGGCCACCGAAGTCCGCCTCGAAGGCCACACCGACAACGTGGGCCCGGCCGACAAAAACCAGCAGCTTTCCGAAGACCGGGTGGCCGAGGTGAAGCGCTACCTCGTGGGCCGCGGCATCGACGAGAAGCGTATCAGCACTGTGGGCTTCGGCGGCACCAAGCCCCGCTACGGCAATGACCGGGAAGAAACCCGTCGCCTCAACCGCCGTGTGGAACTGTTGATTGTTAAGTAGTTGTAGTTTGGAATCTGCGAGTCCGGGCCGTGAGTGCAAACACGCAATAGCGGCTGTAGAGACGCGACACTTCGCGTCTCTCGTTCGCGCCGTTGAGGGGACGTTCAATTTGCATCGTTCAACGACGAGACGCGAAGTGTCGCGTCTCTACAGCTTGCTGCGCCGCCAGATGAACCCATCGAGCACGTAGTGGGTGGATTGCGGCAGTGCCAGCAGCGGCACCAGCCACATGAGCAGCGTGGGGCTGGCCACGGCCGGCAGTTGCTGAAACCAGCCGAACACCGTGCCGTGCTCGCGCCACACCAGTCCATCCCAGAGGCCTTCTTCGAGGAAGGCAAACAGCACCACGGCCCCGATGAAAACGGCCAAGCCGTAGCGCCCGGCCCAGGCCCCGCGCCGCGC
>NZ_BAAGZM010000683.1:0-2116 GCF_054778495.1 Hymenobacter agri | reverse complement strand
GCGCTGGTAGGTGGCCCGCAGCTGGGCAATGAAGTGCTGCGTGAGCAGCGGAATGTCGGCCGGGCGCTCGCGCAGGGCGGGCAGGCGCACGGCAATCAGGTTGATGCGGTAGAACAGGTCTTCGCGGAAGCGGCCCTGCTGCACCATCTCGGCCAGGTTGCGGTTGGTGGCGGCGATGACGCGGATGTCGAGCCGGCGCGGCTTGCTGTCGCCGAGCACTTCATAGGTGCGGTCTTGCAGCACGCGCAGCAGCTTCACCTGGCTGGCCATTTCGAGCTCGCCGATTTCGTCGAGGAAGATGGTACCGCCGTTGGCCAGCTCGAAGCGGCCCACGCGGTCGGCCTTGGCGTCGGTGAAGGCCCCGCGGCGGTGGCCGAACATCTCGCTCTCGAACAAGCTGGCCGAGATGCCGCCCAGGTTCACCTTCACGAAGGGCTGGCGGGCGCGGTGGCTGTTGCGGTGAATGGCCTCGGCGATGAGCTCCTTGCCGGTGCCGCTTTCGCCCTCAATGAGCACGGCGGCATCGGTGGCCGCTACCTGGCCCACCTGCCGCAGCACGTGCAGCAGCTGTGCATCGTGCCCCACGATGGGCTGGAACTGGAACTGCTGGTCGAGCTGCCGGCGCGGGTTGGCGGCGCGGTCGGGCGCGGGGCCAGCGACGGCATCAGAGGGTTCGAGGGTAACGGTTTCGGGCGCGTCGGCAGGAGCTTCGTGCAGGGCCAGCACTGTACCGATGGTTTGGAGCAGGGCGTCGTTGTGCCAGGGCTTGGTCACGAACTCGGCCGCGCCGGCCTTCATACCGGCCACGGCCAGCTCGATGCTGCCCCAGCCGGTGATGAGGATGACGGGTACTTGCGGCACTTCAGTCTTAAGCTGGCGCAGCAGGGCCAGGCCGTCGTGGCCGGTGGTGGCCAGCGAGAAATTCATGTCGAGCAGCACCAGCTCGGGCGGGGCGGCGCGCACCACGGCCAGGGCTTCGGCGGGCGTGGCCACGGCCTGCACGGGGTAGCCGGCCTGCTTCAGCAGCAGCTTCAGCGAGGTGCGGATGGCCAGGTCGTCGTCAATAATCAGGAACATATTTGGTGCTTAGTGCTTGGTTGTTGGTGCCTGGTTGTTATTTCTTGTTAGCGCGAAGCATGCATTATTTGCAGAGTCGGACTGCTCTTTTCTGCAACCAAGCACCAACAACCAGGCACTAAGCACTAAAAACTACCGCTGCTTCACGCTGCCGCCGCTGCTGGTGTGCTTGCGCACGCGGGGCGAGCCGGTGTAGCGGATGTCGCCGCCGCTGCTGGCGGTGGCGGTGAGGGTTTCCTGCACGGTTACGAGCAGGTTGCCGCCGCTGCTGGCCGAGGCCTCGCATACCTTGGCCGCCAAGCCTTCGCCCTTGAATACACCGCCGCTGCTGGCCCCCACCTCGAGGCGCTGGGCACTGCCGGCCAGCGTGGCCACACCGCCGCTGCTCACCTGGGCCCGCAGGTCGGTGCTCACGAAGGTGGCCCGCAGCGAAGCGCCCGACGAGGCTTCCACGTCGAGCTTTTGGGTGGTGAAGGGGGCGGTGACTTCGGCCTTGGCGCCGCTGTTGGCGTGCAGGGCCGTAAGCGTAGTGGCCGTGGCATTCACGCGCAGGTGGCGGGGCTTGTTAAAGCCCATCGACTCGGTAAGGGCGCGGTCGTAGCTGATGACGAGCACGCCGTTGCGCACTTCGGTTTTGAGACGTTCGAGCTGGTCGGCATCGTCGGCGCTGGCCTCTACGCGCTGGGTGCTGCCGGGCGCGAGGCGCAGCTCAATGCCGCTGCCTACTTCCACGGCATGGAAAGCGGCCACATTGCGCACCTGAGGCGCGGTTTGGGCCCAAGCGGTGGCCGTGCTCAAAAGGCAGAAAAGGGCGGTGGCGGGAAGGTTTTTCATGGTGTCGCAGAAAAGAAAGTGAGAAAAGCCGAAAGTACTACGGCGGCAGATGCCGCCGGGGGCGGCGGGGTTGCCTGGGTAGCGAGCAGGGGAATTGGTAAAAGGACAGCTCCTCTCCGCCAACCCATCACCCCGTTCCTATTCCTCGCGCAACGCCACGGCCGGCCGGATGCCTGCCGCCTGCCGGCTCGGCTGCGCCGCGCAC
>NZ_BAAGZM010000682.1:0-2122 GCF_054778495.1 Hymenobacter agri | reverse complement strand
AGCAGCTGGCGCAGGCTGTCGAGCACCACGCGCGACACCGCCGGCGGGGCTGCCGTCGGCAGTGCGGCCAGACTGTGGCCGCACACACCCACCAGCAGGCTCAGCCCCATTGCCAGCCGCCGCAACCAGACTAAAAAAGAAAAACTATTCAACGGAAAAAGCCTGAAACAGGCATCTAACAACTGCGAAATGACAACCCCGCAGGCTACGCAGCTTTAAAGATACCGCTCTGATGCTCTGCGATGCGAAGGTAGCTATCGCCCAGCCGCAACTGATGAGATGGGGTATAAGTTTGGACGGGGGCCCGGGTATGTTACCGCGAGGCGTTTAGCCCACCGGCAGCCGAATCACAAACTCAGTGCCCTGGCCCTCCTGGCTGTCCACGGTGAGGGTGCCGCCGTGGCCCTGCGTCACGATGTCGTAGCTCAGGCTCAGGCCCAGGCCGGTGCCTTCGCCGGTGGGTTTGGTGGTGAAGAAGGGCTGGAAAATTTTCTGCTTCACGCTCTCGGGGATGCCGCTGCCGTTGTCGCGCACCCGAATTTCCACGTCGTCGCCCAGGCGCCGGGTGCTCACGCGCACGGTGGGCGCGTAGCCGGCCTCGCCGCGCTGCTGGCGCTGGCGCACGGCGTAGAACGCGTTGCTGAGCAGGTTGAGCAGTACGCGGCCTAGGTCCTGGGCCAGCACGGGCACGGGCGGCAAGCTGGCATCGAAGTCGGGCTGGAGGGTGGCGTTGAAGGTTTTGTCTTTGGCGCGCAGGCCGTGGTAGGCTAGGCGCAGGTACTCGTCGGCCAGCTGGTTGAGGTCGGTGGGCGTGCGCTCGCCCGAACTCGTGCGCGAGTGCTCGAGCATGCCGCGCACAATACTGGCCGCCCGTCCGCCGTGCTGGCTGATTTTGAGCAGGTTCTGCTTGAGGTCGGCCAGGAGTTCGTCTTCCAGCCCGGGGTCGCGCTCGGGGCGGGCGCGCTCCTCTTCCAGCTCGGTCACCAGCTCGGCGCTCACCTCAGCAAAGTTGTTCACGAAGTTGAGCGGGTTCTGAATTTCGTGGGCAATGCCGGCCGTGAGCTCGCCCAGGCTGGCCATCTTCTCGCTCTGCACCAGCTGGGCTTGGGTGGCGCGCAGCTCGGTGAGGGCCCCGCGCAGCTCCTCGGCCTGGGTGGTGAGGGCAGCGGTGCGCTCGCCCACCAGGCGCTCCAGCTCAATATTCTGCGCCTCGATGAGGCGCTTGGCTTTTTCCTCTTCGGCGCGCTGCAATTCCTCTTTTTCAAGCTGCTTTTTCTGGCTGCGGGCAATGAAGAAGAAGCAGAACAGCCATAGCATGGCAAAGAAGTGAGCCGTGTCAAAGCCGTCGTCATAGGTTTTGAGCAGGCGGCTGCTCACCGTGAGCAGGCCCGTGCTGAGCAGGTGGTAGAGCCACAGCGGGGCAAGGCCCATAAGCAGCGTGCGGGCCGGCCGGTGGTGGCTAAGCATCAGCAGCAATACCCCAAACACACTCTCCACCCACAGCCAGTAGTACTCGGCCATCACCGGCGAGCGGAAGCCCAGCAGCAGGGCCAAGCCGTAGGTGACCACGGCCGGCACCCAGATGTAGCGCAGGGCTTGGTCCCAGCGCGGCAGGCGGCGGGGCAGGTCCAGAAATTTACTTACGCCTCGCGCCACGCCAAAGGCCATTGACGCGTAGAGCAAAAGGTCAGGGTTACCAAGGCGAGGGGTCATTGCAGCGAAAGGCGGAAAGAACGGCAGGCAGTTGGCCCGCAATTTAGGGCGGCGGCGGCTTGCGCCCGTCATGCCGGGCCCGGCCGGCTATTGCTCCACGGGCAGCGTCAGCACAAACGCCGTTCCCACGCCCTCAGTGCTCTCGACCGCAATGGTGCCGCCGTGGCCTTTCGTGATGATGTCGTGGCTCAAGCTCAGACCCAGCCCGGTTCCCTCGCCCGCGGGCTTGGTGGTGAAGAAGGGCTTGAACACCTGCTCGCGCACGGCTTCGGGCATGCCAGTGCCGTTGTCAATCACCCGAATTTCGACGGTAGCTGGCGTGGGCTGACGAGTGCGTACCGTGACGGTGGGCCGGTAGGCCGGGCCGGCGTGCGCGGCGCGGGCCACCACGGCGTGCACGGCATTGGCC
>NZ_BAAGZM010000681.1:0-2123 GCF_054778495.1 Hymenobacter agri | reverse complement strand
GGAAGGCCGTGGCGGGACCGCGGAAGCTCGCGGCGTAGGTGCGGACGATTGTGGCGTAAGTGCGGAAGCTCGCGGCGTAGGTGCGGACGATTGTGGCGGGACCGAGGAGAACCGTGGCGTAAGCGCGGACATTCGTGGCCACAGCGCGGAATGTTGGGTGCGATGCAGCGCGACCAGGCCGCTACTTCCAGTCCCCGCCGCCGTCGGCCGGCTTGTCGGTTTCGGGCTTGATGAGCTTGAACTCCACCCGCCGGTTCACCTTGGCGTCGGCGTCGGTTAGCTCGTCTTTCAGGGGCTTGGAGGAGCCGTAGCCGAAGCTCTCGATGCGGTTAGCCGCCAGCTTGCCCTTTCGCTCAATGTACTTGCGAATGGCCTCGGCGCGGTCCTGCGACAGCTTTTCGTTCACGTCCGGGTCGCCCCGGCCGTCGGTATGGCCCGCGATGCTGAGCCGGAACGTGGGATGGTCCACCAGAAACACCGCAATGCGGTCGAGCGTGGGGTACATGCTGGGCAGCACGTTCGACTTGTTCTGCTCAAACTCCAGGTTCTTGAAAATCAGCGGCAGCTTGTAGTCGATGCTGTTCGTGAGCAGGGTCATCACCGTGTCGCCGCGCAGGGCGAATTGCTTTTCCACCGAGAAAAAATCCGGGCTCTGAATCAGCATGGCGTAGTGCGAGCCCTCCATCAACTCAAAGTCGAACGTACCATCGGGCCGGATAAACTTGCTGGCTACCTCCACGCCATTATCGGTGTCGATGATGCTCACGATGCCATTCAGCGGCTTGTTGCTCACCGAGTCGATGAGCGTGCCCTCCACCTTGGTGGTGGCCAGCGGCTGCGCCTCCATTGGCAGCGGGAAGGAGTAGAGGTCGAGGTTGTTGAGCTCCTGTGCCTCCGAGCGGGCGTAGTACAGGTTTTTGCTCTCGCGGTCGATGGTGAAGTAGTATTCCGACCCTTTACCGTTCACCAGCGGGCCAATGTTCTTGGGCTCCTGCCAGCGCCCGCCCACCTTGTAGGTCTTGTAAATGTCGAAGTCGCCAAAGTTCAGCAGCTGCCCCCGCGAGCTGAAATACAGCACGTGGTAGAGCGGGTGGTAGAACGGGCTCACCTCGTTCTCGCGGGTGTTTATGACCGGGCCCATGTTCTCGGCCGGGGTCCACGTCCCATTTTTCAGCTTGTGCGTGAAGTAGATGTCCGACAGCCCGAAGCCGCCCAGCCGGTCCGAGGCGAAGTACAGCGTGTCCTCGTTCTGCGAGAGCGTGGGCTGCGAGTCCCAGGCCGGCGAGTTCACCAGCGGGCCCAGGCTTTTGGGCGTGCCCCACTTGCCGTCTTTGCCCTTGGTGGCGGTGTAGAGGTCGCAGTTGCCGTGGCAGGTGCTGCACTCGCAGCGGGCGAAGAAAATGGTGCGCCCGTCCTTGCTCAGGCAGGCCGAACCCTCGTTGTTGGGCGAATTGATGGGCTTGGGCAGCGGCTCGGCATCGGTCCAGCTCACGCCTTCCTTGTGCGAGGTGTACAGGTCCTCATCTACCACGCCCGTCAGGCCGCGGCGGTGCCGCTTGCTGCTGAAAATCAAGAGCGAGTCGTTGCCGCCCAGCGCCGGCCCGTAGTCGGGCGCCTTGCTGTTGATGGCATCGCCCATGCTCGTGTACACGCCCTTGGGCGGGTGAAACGTGTTCAGGTTCTTGCGGTACTCCACCAGGTCGTAGTACGTCTTCAGCGGCACGTACAGCGGCGTTTCCTTCTGCTCCAGCGAGTCGTAGTAGAGCTGAATGCGCTTGGTATCGGCACGGCTGTGCTTCAGGGCCAAGCGGTAGTAGGCCTTGGCTTTCACCGTCTGGCTGTCGCGCTGCAGCAGCTGGCCCAGGCGCCAGAGCATGTCGGTATTTTTGGCGAAGTTGACGGGGCCGAACTTAGCCACGTAGTCTTCCAGCAGCAGGCGGGCCTGGTGGTACTGGTGTTTCTTTTCGGCCTTGCCGATGGCACGTAGGGACTTTTTGTCCTCGAAAAAAGGGTATTTGTTGATGTTGACGAAGTCGGGCGTGCCATCGGGGTGCAGGCGCAGCTTGCGGCTGGTGCGGCCGCTCAGGGAGCGCACGCGATAGGTGGGTCGGGTGCTGGCCGGC
>NZ_BAAGZM010000680.1:0-2130 GCF_054778495.1 Hymenobacter agri | reverse complement strand
GGAGCTCGCGGCGGGCTACCACCCGGCCACCGGCGGCCAGTAGCTCAACGTGCAGCACCCGGCTCAGCGTGTCGGGACGGTGCGTGTCGGCCGCCACCACACTCGCGCCGAACCACAGGGTTTCGCCTACAGTGTACACCGACTTATCGAGGTGCAGGTAGGTTTTTTCGGGGCGCGTGTTCCGATAAAAAGCCTGCATTTTTTGCACCAGCTGCGGCAGAATGGGGGCTGCGGATGGCCGCCAGGCCACGCTGGCCAGTACGGCCAGCCCCAACAGTGCGCTGCGGCGCCACCAGGCGCGCAGCGGGAAAGGCATATACGGCATGAGCAGGCCACAGCAAAGGGTAGATTCCGCTGCCTTGGCAGCCAAATATAGGTACTGGCCTGCGGCCTTCCTTGCCTTCTACATCTGCGTCAGCCAAGCGCTGGCCGTGTCGACATCATCGAAGGTCGCGGCGACGACGTTGCTTTCCATGAGCTGCAGGGTAAGGTCGGTGGAAAGGCGGCTGTACACGTTGGGCGAATACACCCAGGCAAAGTAGCGCAGGCCAGCCGCCTCCATGGCCGAAAACCACTCGCGACCGGCCCAGGCGGCGGCCTCGCTCCACATTCCCGTCACGTTGCGATTATCGTTCAGCAACTTGTGGCAGCGCTGCTGGGCCAGCAGCCGCAGCAGGCTGCTGCCCCCCTCCTGCACGCTGCCCAGGTTCTGCTCGCCCCGCCAGTCGGCATATAGCCACTCGTGCACGTGGTCGTAGAAAATGGCAAGGGGCGGCTCGTCGAGTAGTAGCTGAAGTGACATTAGTGGGTGAAGCAGGAAGGTCAGCCCTTACGGCAAATACGTATAAAAGGTCTGGGATTTTCTGCAAAAAAAGCACACAAACTGCACTCCAGCATTCCAACCATGCAGCAGACGTGGTTAAGTACGTACTAACGGCAACCTGAATGGCAGTGGCCGGGCGGGCCCGGCCGCCCACTCAAGCCATGCGGCCGCGGGCTGCGTATATCGGCCACCCACGGTGTAAGGCCCGGGCAGTGGCCGCGTCTGCCGGGGCAGTAGCACCAGGCAGCCCGGGCTGCTTTTACTTCGATACGCAACGCATCATGAAAACCCGTCTGAAATCAATTGCCAGCCTGAGTGCGCTGGCCTTGTTGTTTGCCTGCGGCTCGCAGCCTCCGGCCGAAGCGCAGGAGCCTTCGCGCTCTACGGCTGGCTTTGCGCCGGCCAACCTCAACGGCCTGGCCGTGGCCACGTTTGCGGGCGGCTGCTTCTGGGCCCAGGAAGAAGCCTTTGAGGAAATTAAAGGCGTGAAGCAGGTGGTGAGCGGCTACGCTGGTGGCACTAAGGCCAATCCCACCTACGAGGAAGTGGCGGCCCAGAACACCGGCCACACCGAAACCGTCCAGGTTTACTACGACCCGAAGGTGGTGAGCTACCAAACGCTGGCCGACATCTTTTTCACGGCCTCGCACGACCCCACGCAGCTCAACCGCCAAGGCCCCGACACCGGCCCCGAGTACCGCTCGGCCGCTTTCTACCGCACGCCGGAGGAAAAAAAGGTACTGGAAAGCACCATCGCCCGCGTCAACGCTTCGAAAGAATATAGCGGCCGGATTGTCACGCAAGTACTGCCCTTCCAGAAGTTCTGGCCGGCCGAGGCCTACCACCAGGGCTATTACCGCCTGCACCCCGAAAACCCGTATATCGCCAATGTATCGGCCCGTAAGGTGGAGCACGTGCGCCGGGCCTTTGCCAAAAACCTGAAGAACCCGCTGTAGCCCCGGCAAAAGGGCCATTCACCGCTGTATCCCCAGCCCCGGCCGAAATTCGACCGGGGCTGTTGGCATTTATCCACTTTGCGCCTGCCAAACTTCTATATTTGGCGACCGAAGCCGCGCACCCGGTTTACTCCCGGCCGCGCGGGCGGCCTTCCGACCACGTATGCCCGCCATTTTCGCTCCCGACCTGGACTTTGAGCTGCTGTTTGGCTCCTTGCCGGCGCCACACGCCGTGCTGTCGCCCACGGGTACGGTACTGAGCCTAAACGCAGCGGCCTGCGACCTGCTGCTCCCTGCCCTGCCGGCCGAGCAGCTGGCGCATCAGCCCCTGCGGGCCTTGCACGCGGCATT
>NZ_BAAGZM010000679.1:0-2136 GCF_054778495.1 Hymenobacter agri | reverse complement strand
GCGCCGGGGCCGGCCTGCAGGCGGGCCCACAGGTCGTCGCCGGGAGGCGTTTCGTGCCCACCGAGCTGGCGGCGGAAGTAGTCGTCGATATTGTCAGTAGACATTGGTCTAGTTGGTGCTGATGTTGGCAAACTGAATGCGCCGCTGCAGCATGGCCCGGGCCTTGCTCAGCTGCGACTTGCTGGTGCCTTCGCTGATGCCCAGCAGCTCGGCAATTTCCTGGTGGCCGTAGCCTTCCAGAGCGTAGAGGTTGAAGACGGTACGGTAGCCGGCCGGCAAGGTGGCGAGCAGCCCCATCAGGTCTTCGGCTTGCAGTTCGGTGTCGGCGGTGGCGGCGGTGACGGCCAAGTTTTCGGGCTGCACGAAGTCTTCAAACGACACCGTCATCAGCTCGCGCTGGCGCAGCTGCATCAGGGCTTCGTTCACCATGATGCGGCGCACCCAGCCCTCAAAGCTGCCTTCGAAGCGGTAGGTGGGCAGGGCCCGGAACATTTTGGCAAAGCCCAGGAGCAGGGCTTCTTCGGCATCTTCGCGGCGCTTGAGGTAGCGGCGGCACACGGTGAGCATGAGCCCGGCCAGCTGGTCGTAGAGCTGGCGCTGGGCCCGGTGCTCGCCGCGCACGCAGGCTGCGATGAGGTCGGCTTCGGATAAAGTAAGCGTAAGCAAAGCGCAGAAAGGGTTGGTGAGTTGGGGCGGTAGATGCCGCTTTCCTCACAAAGGTTGCCCGGGCGCGATATTTTTTATGCCCCGTGAACGGGGTTGCCATCGAGACGCGGTTTCGGAATGGTCGGAAAGGCCAATAAAAATTAGGCCAAGCCCTGCTGCTCCTGCCATTTCGCGGCATCAACGCCTTTGATGAGCAGCCAGAGGCAGAGCGACAGCTCGCCCACCAGTGGCGGCAGCAGCACGCCGGGAATCAGCGTCTTGGCCAGGGCTGGGGCGAACAGCGCCGCCAGGCAGCCCACCAGGTAGGCCGCCCCGGCAACCTGCATCAGCACGCCCAGCACCGCCGGCAAAAAGCCCGATTTGATAATCAGGTAGCCGTTCAGCAGGCAGGTAAATCCGAAGAATACGAGGGCAATGTTGAAGGCCACATCGTGGGCTCTTAACGCTAGGTGGGCCAGCCCGGCCACTTGGGCGGGGTTCCAGGCGTGGGCGTAGTCGGCATTTTGCAGCAGTGGCAGCACCAGCAGCTGAAACAGCTTGCTGATGGCTTCGACGGCCAACGACACCGCGTTGAGCAGCAGGCTCAGCAGCGCCAGCCCCCGGTTGACGGGCCGCAGGAGCTGAAACTCAATCCAGAGCAGCGGCACGGCGCACAGCACCACCAGGAAATTGAGCGCCGTGCCCAGGCGCCACAGCTCCGGCGCCGCCAGAATGCGCTGGGCCGTGGTGGCCGCGCTGCCGGTCAGGAGCTGGCTGCTCACGAAGCCTTCGGCGAAGCCACCGCACCCGATGATGGCGATGTAGAGCGCGCCGCCGAAGCGGGCGTAGCGGACCGGGTTCGATTCGAGGGAGGGCGTGGGCATAGCGGCAATGTTGGTGAGCACCGAAAGCAGGTGTTGGGCTGGCAGATTCCATCCCCGGCGCGGCGGTTGCCTGCTCTCCCAACTATTTCGGGCGGGCGTGTTGCTGAAGCAACTCCACCGCTACAAGTCGCCCAGCCGCCGGCCCTGCTGCCGGCCCAGGCGCAGGTGCTTGGCCTGGCCCACCACCTGCGCGGCGTAAATGCCGTGGTGGCCCGAGAACAGGTAGGCCACTACACAGGCCAAGCCTAGGTACACGCCCGCGTTGGCCCCGAACAGCTCCAGGCCCATCAGCAGGCAGGCCAGCGGGGTATTGGCCGCGCCGGCAAATACGCCCACGAAGCCCATAGCCGCTAGTAGCGCCACCGGCAGCGGCAGCACCGCCGCCAACGCGCTGCCCAGCGCCGCCCCCATGAAAAACAACGGCGTGACCTCGCCGCCTTTGAAGCCGCAGCCCAGCGTAAGGGCCGTGAGGGCCAGCTTCCATGCCCAGTCGGTAGGGGCGAGCGGATGCTGGAAGGCTTCCACAATCACCGACACGCCGAGGCCGGCAAACCGGCCCGGACCGGCCAGCCACAGCAGCCCGGCCAGCAACACGCCGCCCAGCACC
>NZ_BAAGZM010000678.1:0-2139 GCF_054778495.1 Hymenobacter agri | reverse complement strand
GGCCACGCCGGGCAAGGCGGGCAGCTGCACGGTGGCCGTGGCGTGGACCGGGTTGGGATACACGGTGCTGCCGGCCAGGGGGCCGGCGGCGGTAGTGGCAGCCAACGTAGCATCGGCGAGCGTGGCCAGGAACCCGCTTTCATTGGCCAGGGTGGCACTGAGCGTGATGCCGCCAAACGCCGCGGGCGGCACTACTACGCCGCCCACCACGATACTCGTGCCGGTAGTGCACACGGCATAGCTCAGGTCGCTGCCCGCACCACCGGCGGGCTGCACCCATCCAAAAGAGCCGGCTGTCCCCGCATCCGTGAGCTTGGCCACGAAGCCATCGGCGCTGTACGGGCCATTGCCGACAGCGCCGGTAGCCGTGCTGCTGCCAAAGGTGGCCGTCGGGCCAACGAAACTACCCGCGATGTAGAGGCTGGCCCCGTGCAGCGCCAGGGCGCGCGGCGTTTCACTGCCCGGCCCCCCGATGGGCTGCACCCAGGCAAAGGTGCCGCTGCTGCCCGCGTCGGTTAGCTTGGCCACGAAGCCATCGGCCCCGTAGAGCGCGGCGCTGGAGTTGACCAGCGTGAACGAACCCAGGCTAATGCTGGCACTTTCGAAACGCCCCGCCACGTACACACTTGTGCCGCTCACGGCCAGCGCGGTAGCCAAGTCGTTGAAGATGCCACCGGCCCGGTAGGCCCACACATAGCTGCTGCCGGGGCCGGTATCAACCAGCTTGGCCACGAACATATCGTAGGCATTGCTGGTGCTGTAGCTGCCGGCATTGTTGGTAATAATAATGCTGCCGAAGGCGCTGGCGCCGCCCGAGAAATTTCCGGCCACGTACACATTACTGCCGCTTACCGCCAGGGCGGCGGGGCTGTCGTAGAGGGCGCCCCCGGCACGTTGCACCCAGCCAAAGCTGCTGGTACTGCCGGCATCGATGAGCTTGGCCACTACCACGGGGCCGGCCCCGGCCGGTACTACGGCGCTGCTGCCAAACGTGGCAACGCCACTCGCAAAGGAGCCCCCGGCGTACACGTTGGCCCCGCTTACGGCCAGGGCCGTAGCAAAGTCTTCGCCGGTCCCGCCCGCGCGCTGTGCCCATACCAGCCGACCGGTGAGGCCGTCGTCCACTATTTTAGCCACAAATGTGTCGCGGGTGCTCAAGCTCGCGCCCACGTTGGGCAGGGCCAAGGCACCCACAGCCAGCACATCGCTGTGATACGAGCCAGTGAAGTAGATGACGTTGCCGCTCACGGCCACGGCTTTGGCCTCGTCAGTATCGTTGCCGCCGGCCTGCTGGGCCCACACGAAACCCCCTTGGGTGCTGCTCCACTTGGCCACAAAGCCGTCGGCAGTACCGCCCACGCTGGTGAGGGAGGTAGTTCCGAAGCGCACCGTGCCCGTAAACGAGCCCACCACGAACACATTGCCGCTGGCATCAGCAGCCGTGCCCAGTACCGACGAATAATTGCCGCTGCCCTGGCTCAGCAGCAGGGCCGATTGCCAGGCCGGAACCTGGGCGTGGCCCCGCTGGGCGACCAGCCACAGCAACGCCAGCAGCCACCGAGCGGGGCGGCGGGCGGCCGGGCTTGGGAAGAATGCAGTAGTAAAGAATGACAGCATGAATGAGGGAAACAGGGGATAAAGCCCATCCGCACCAGATGGGCTACGCTAAGCGGAAGGTACTGCCCGGCTGTTTGCCGCAGGCGCAATGCGGACCCGGCACCCGCCACCAGTGGCGGTATCCGACGGCAGTATGCCCAGGTGGCCCGGCACATGTGCCGGGCCACCTGGGCATACTGTCTCAACCTATCGGCACA
Source organism: Hymenobacter agri (assembly GCF_054778495.1). NCBI lineage: Bacteria > Pseudomonadati > Bacteroidota > Cytophagia > Cytophagales > Hymenobacteraceae > Hymenobacter > Hymenobacter agri. Next base: position 325 of record NZ_BAAGZM010000678.1, on the reverse strand, counting down.
TGTGCCGGACCATGCAGGTACAGTGCCCACGCCTACCGGCACATGTGGCGGCGGCGGTGGGCACTGCGTTAGGCTTTAGGGGTTGTTTTGGCGGTGTCGCGGTTGGGGTTGCGCCGGGGCAGCAGGCCGTAGTTGAAGTACGCTTCGGCCTGGGCCGGGTGCTCCCAGAGGGCGGCCAGGGCGGTGCAGTGCATCTGCCACAGCAGCGCGGTGGCCTGGGCCCAGTGTCCGCCCAACGCACCAATGGTTTCCTTGGCTACTTTCAGGCCGGCATCCTTGGCGGCGCTGGCGTGGGCCAGCTCGGCCAGCAGGCCGGTGGCGGTGT
>NZ_BAAGZM010000677.1:0-2156 GCF_054778495.1 Hymenobacter agri | reverse complement strand
GCCGCCGGTGGCCTGGGTGTTGCCCGTCAGGCCCAGCTTCTGGAACACCAGCGCCAGCTCGTCCTGCATGCCGGCGCGCACCAGCGGCACGTGGCTCTTGTTCAGGCGGGCCTTGGCCAGCAGCGGACGCTGGCTCAGCAGGTCGCGGGCCATGCACTTATCGGCCACTTCGCGGAATACCGGCGCGGCCACGTCGGCCCCATAGATGCGGCCGTTGCGGGGCGAATCCACTACCACGATGCAGCTGTACTTCGGCTTGTCGGCCGGGAAATAGCCGCAGAAGCTGGTCGAATACGTCTTGGTATACTGGCCGTTCTTGAATTTCCAGGCCGTACCGGTTTTGCCGGCAATGCTGTAGTCCTTGGGCCGGATGCTGCGGGCCGTGCCGGCCGTCACCACCCCTTCCATCATCGATTTCACCTTGGCCAGCGTGGCGTCGGAACAGATTTTGGGATTCAGCACCTTGGTTTCGTTGTGCTGGAGCACCTGGTCGGCCTGCTTGATTTCGCGCACAATCATGGGCTGCACCTTCACGCCGCCGTTGGCCACGGCGTTGTAGAGGGCCAGGGTTTGCAGCGGGGCCAGCTTCAGCTCGTAGCCGATGCTCATGGTGGTGAGCGAGGTGCGGCTCCAGCTGCGGTCTTTGGTATCCTTCACATAGGGCAGCGCCTCGCCGGTCATCTGGAAGCCCAGGGGCTTGTCAAGCCCGAACTTCTTCAGGTAGTCGGTGTACTCGGTGGGGTTGCCCGAGAAGTACTTGTCGACCAGCTTGGCCACGCCAATGTTGCTCGACTTCTCGAACACCTGCTGCACCGTGATGCGCCCGTAGCCGTGCGAGTCCGATTTTACGGCCCCGCCCACGTACATGCGGCCGTTGCCGGTGTCCACCATGTCGTCGAGCGTCAGCTCGGGGTGCGCCTCAAATAGCGCCATCATCGACGCCAGCTTGAACGTGGAGCCCGGCTCCGTCCGGCCCTGGTCGGCGAAGGCGTAGTTGTAGTCCTCCTTATAGGTGTCGTCCGACGCCTTGCCGAGGTTGGCCACGGCCTTGATTTCGCCGGTCGCCACTTCCATCAGAATCACGCAGCCGTACTGGGCATTATTGTCGACCAGCGACTTGTACAGCGCGTTTTCGGCCACGTCCTGTAGGTTGATGTCGAGCGTGGTTTTCACGTCGTAGCCCGGCAGGGGCTTAATTTCGGTGCCGTCGTACACGGGTTTGATGCCGCCCGGCACGCGCTCAAACAGCGCCTCGCCCGCCCGCCCGGCCAGGCTTTGCTCGAAGGTGTATTCGAGGCCCGCGCCGTGGTGGTCTTCGTTTACGAAGCCAATGGTGCGCTGCGCCAGCCCGCCAAACGGCCGGAAGCGCTTGTCGACCTTCTCAAAAATGGCCCCGCCCCGGTTGCGCTTCTCGCGGAATACCGGCCAGGTCGCCATCAGCTTCTTCTCCTGAAAGTTGATTTGGCGCGAGTTCAAACGGATGTAGCGCTGGTGGGCCGAGTGCGCGTTCACCAGCCGGCGGCGGTATTCCTGCACGCTGCGGTCGCCAAAGAAATGCGACAGGTGCCAGGCCAGCGAGTCAATCCCGGCCTTGAACACCCCATCCTCCACCACGCCCGGGTCCCAGGCCACGCGGTAGAACGGCAGCGAAGTAGCCATAATACTCTCGTTATCAGAGTAAATATTGCCCCGCGTAGCCGGTACCGACTGGTAGCTGATGCGCCGCTCCTGCTCTAGGGCGCGCCACTTGGCCCCCTCCTGAAACTGAATTTTGGTGGCCTTCCAGAAAATGGCACCCGAGAACACGGCCACCCCCAAAAAGGCCAGCCGCACCCGGGTTACTATCGACTTTTTAACACTGCCTTTCATCGGGAATGCGCTTTAACAGGCTGCTTACCTGACGATTGTTTCTTCTGCGTCTTTGTGCTCTTTTGTACCTTATTCTTATTGTCGAGCTTATTCTGCTTGGCAGCAGAAGCTTTCGAGGCTCGCGGCGTGGCTGGGGTCCGGTAGGTCGACGCAGAAGCTGCTTCCCGGCGCGGCGCCGGCGCAGTTGGCACCGAATCTCCATCCAGTGCCTGAGGCGGGGCAATGATTTCGGGGCCACTGTCCACGTCGCCGCCATCGGCGGGGCGCTTGCGGCCGGCCAGCTGGTC
>NZ_BAAGZM010000676.1:0-2156 GCF_054778495.1 Hymenobacter agri | reverse complement strand
GCAGGGCCCGGCGCAGGCCGGCCACGTCGCCCCCGCTGGCTTCGGCCTTGCGCAGGGCGGCTTCGGTTTCGATAACCTGTTTGGCCAGGTAGCGGCCCTGCTGCTCCAGCCCGTAAATACCGTAGTGGCGGCGTGCCCCCACCAGCGCCCGGCGGCTGTCTTCGAAAGACGTGGTCAAATACTCGTAGCGCTTGCGGTAGAGCTGCAGCACGGTGCGGCGGTTTTCCAGCGTCAGCTGCTGGTTTACCGAGTCGATGACGTGCACCATGGCATTGGCGATGGCGGCGGCTAGCTGCTTGTCTTTGTCGCTGAAGGTCAGCTCAATGGCGTCGCGCTCGTTGTGCACAATGCTCAGGTTGCTGGTAAACTCGCTTAGCACGTAGTTGTCGGCATTGTCGTCGCCGGGCGTGCCGGCTTTGTAGTGCTGGTAGAGGCCGAACTTCTTGATGATGAACTCGGCCACCGGCTGCGACTCGCCGATGGTGATGGCCCGGTCCAGGTCTTCGGCGCGGCCGCCGAGCTCAAGCTGCCCGCGCATCTGGGTGTTTTCCTGCAGCAGGCGGTCGGGGTCGGCCGTTTGGGGGTTGGTCGGAATGAAGATGGCCGTGGAGCGGTACACGTTGGGCAGCAGCAGCGATACCACGACGCTTACAATGGCCGCCAGGGCCACGGCCCCGGCCACGAAGTATTTCCAGCGGTTGATAATGGGCCCCAGGCCCACCAGCGAGAAAGAAGGTGCAGACATATGTTGGAGGAGGAAGCCACTATCCCGCCGGCTAAAAATGGGTGAGCCCGGCGCGGGGCAGCGGCAAGCAAAGATAGGGGCCAAACGCCCCGGTCGGGCACACAAAGCGCGCGGGCGGGCCAAGTGCGTAGCTTTGCAGCGGCGCGGCTGCCCGGCGCCGGTTCCTCAGATTTAGCCTTTTCGTTCGTATCAAACGCTTTTTCGGCAATATCAGCTTCGTCGTCCTGCTCAACCTGCTGGTGAAACCCGGTTGGGTGGTGGTCGAAAACCTGGTGCAGGACCGGCTCGGGCACGCCACGTTCGGGCTGGTCACGGCCCTGTCGGCCCTCACGCTGGTGGTGGCCGCCCTCTCCGACCTCGGCCTCACGCCCTACGCCGTGCAGCGCGTGGCCGCCGAACCCAAATTCCTGGCCGAAACTTTCCCCACGCTGCTGCCCCTGCGCGGCGCCCTCAACTTCGTGGCCCTGGCCGCCATGCTGCTGATAGGGTGGGGGCTGGGCTACCGCGGCCCCGAGCTGTTGCTGCTCGGCGCGGTGGGGGCCGCCCTGCTGCTGGCCCAGTACGGGCAGTTTTTGCGCGGCACGCTGCAGGCCCACCAGAAGTTCAACACCGACGCCGTGCTCTCGGTGGTCGAAAAGTTTGTGCTGCTCGGGGCCGTGCTGGTGCTGCTGCCGCTGGGCCTCACGCTGCCCAACTACGTGGGGGCGCGGCTGGGGGCGGCGGCCTTCACCACGGTGCTCACCTACGGGCTGATGACGCGGTTTTTCGGCCGCATCCGCTACCGCTGGCACGGTCCGGTGGCCCGCACTGCCCTGCGCGCCAGCCTGCCCTTTGCCCTGATGACGCTGCTCTACGGCGTGAACGAGCGCATCGACATGGTGATGCTCGAACGCCTCGCCTCACCCACCGAGGCCGGCTACTACGCCGGCGCCTACCGCTGGGTCGACGCCGTAATGATGTACGCCTGGACGGTGCTGCCGCTATTTTTTGCCAAGTTCGCCAGCGTGCCCACCGATGCCCGGGCCCAGCGCGAGCTGCTGCGCTTCGGGCAGCGCATCGTCACGCTGCCGCTGCTGTTCGTGGTAGCCTTCATCTTCTTTCGGGGCGAAGTGGTGTTCTGGCAGTTCAAGCACAGCAGCCCGGCCGAGCTGGCCCGCATGGCATCGTGCCTGAAGATATTATTCGTGAACGTGCTGGTGCACGCCTTCTTCGCCATCTACAGCACCTTGCTCACCAGCACCACCCACGAGCGCGCTGTGAGCTGGCTGGTAGCTGGCAGCATTGCCCTCAACATCGGCCTGAACCTGGTGTTTCTGCCCCGGTTCGGGGCGGTGGCGGCGTCGGTCGATACGCTGGTGTGCGCGGCGGCGGTGTCGGTGGGCTACCTGGTGCTGGTGGCGCGGCGCACCGG
>NZ_BAAGZM010000675.1:0-2161 GCF_054778495.1 Hymenobacter agri | reverse complement strand
GACGGGCCCGTCGACCCCGACAACGGCCCCGTGCTGGTGATGATAGAATACCACGTAGCCCCCGCCGACTGGGCCGCCTTCCATCATGCTGCCGAGCAGCTCACGCGGCTGCGGCTGCGCGATGGGGCCCTGCGCGCCGGCGTGTTTGCCGATGTGGCCGTGCCCACGCGCATCAGCGAGTTTTTTTACGTGGCGACCTGGGGCGAGCACCAGCGCCAGCACCACCGCTTCACCCGCGAAGACCAGGTGGTAGAAGCCCGTGTGCGCCAATTCCACCAAGGGCCCGACGAGCCGCGCGTGACGCACTTCCTGGCCTTCCCCAACACGTCGAACGTGGAAGTAGCTACGCCTATTCCCACGCTCGAAAGCCAGCGCTGAGACATCAAGCGCCTTAGTGCGCCACCTGCTGCCTAATGGCTACCCGCTGGGCTTCGAGCCAGGCGTTGGCCGCGCCTTCCTCGATGAAGCGGGCGTATTGCAGCGGCACCGCTGGGTTGGTGGTGCGAATGGGTAGGTCGGATTCGGATTCGAGCTCGCGCAGGTGGTTGGGCAGCACCAGAAAGGCCACGCACAAGGGTTGGCCCAACTCGGCCTGCACCTGCGGCAGGAAATTCGTCACCACCCATTCGGGGCCGTTGCGCCGCCGGTCAATGCGCCGGCGGGCATCAATCAGCCAGTGCCCGCAGTTATGCTCCAGGGCAGTATGGCGGAGCAGCTCGTACCCCTGCCGCAGCTGCGCTTCGTTAATAGAGCACTGCCACCGACCCACCAGCAGGCACGAATCGGGGCGATAGGCAATGTGCAGGAATGCGGTAGTGACGAGCGGTTGGTACATGAGCAGCACGGTAAGCACGCTGCCCACGGGTAGAAGACAGCCCTTCCAAAGCTACGCAACACATAGCAAATTCACTACATTAAATCGCGATTAATAACCCGTATAACCTACTTTACGGACGTGCTTTGCGGCCGGCGCTCCCACAGCTGCCGCAGAAACTCCTGCTCGGCCAGCCACTGGCTTTGCCGGCTCAGCAGCCAGGCCTCGGAGGGCATTTCGGCAGGCAGCACTGCGGGGCGCGACAGCGGTTTCAGGCGCTCGGCCGCAAAGGCCAGGCTGGCCCGAAGGTCTTCGGGTTGCAGCTCGGGGTGCGCGGCCAGTACCTCGGCTTCGGACGGGCTGGCCGCCAGCCAATCGAGTACCTGCCAAACCGGAATCCGTAAGCCGCGCACAGTGGGCTGCCCATCACAGATGGCCGGATGAATGGTGATGCGTGCAGAAACCAGCATGTTCATTCCCCCAAAGTACGAAGCGCCGGGAAGGCGTGCAAGCCCCGGGGCCGGGCTACAAGTGCTGGCGCAGGTCGGCGGGCCGGGCAATGCGTTGGGGGGCTTCGGCCTCGCTCAACTGGCCGAAGCCGTAGGTGGCGAAGATGAACGGCACACCGGCTTTCTGGCTGGCTTCAAGGTCGCCCAGGGTATCGCCCACGTACACGGGCGCTTGCAGGTCGTACTGCGCCACTACTTCGCGGATATTCTCCGACTTAGGCAGCAACCGGGTTCCGAAGCATTGGTGCCCTTCGAAATAATGCCCCAGCCCGGTGTGCTTGAAAAAGGCCTCCACGTACCCCAACTGGCAGTTGCTTACAATAAACAGCCGGTAGCCTTGTTCCCGCAGGTAGGCCAGCGTGGCCTCCAGTTCGGGATAGGGCGCGCCGCCGTGCTGCTCGGCGGCGGCCAGCTCCTGGCGGGCGCAGAGGGCGCGGTATTCGTCGAGCTTATCGGCGGGCAGGGTTGGGAACAGACGCTCGTACACCACGGTGTAGGGTTGGCCGGTTACGGCCTGCACCTGGGCCAGGGTCACATCGTGGGCTATGTAATCGACGCTGCCGGCGGCAGCCTGGAAGGCTTTGGTAATACTGGCCGAGGCATCCCACAGGGTGCCGTCAAGGTCAAAAATCACGCTATCGAAACGGGTAGGCATCAGCAACTGAAATAGTCAGGGCGAAATAGTGCGCCCGGTACCTAACCGCCCGGCCAGCCGCGGGGTTGCGTCAGGTGCAGCAAAAGGTCCCCGCCGCCACGGCCAGCGCCTGTATTGCTACAGAGGCGGCCTGCCACTGCACCAGACGGCGCGCGCCCTGCCAGCGGCTGGCCATGGCCCGGG
>NZ_BAAGZM010000674.1:0-2161 GCF_054778495.1 Hymenobacter agri | reverse complement strand
CTCCAGCGGCGCAGCGAGTCTTTCTCGGCGGGCGAGTAGGCCCCGGCCGCGCCGGCCGCCAGCAGCGCCTCGCGCTTTTTTTGGGCGCTTTCGTAGCGCGGGTTGGTGGCCGTTTTAATTTGTTGGGTGAGGAAGTTGCCGGCTTCGAGGCGGTTGGTGTACACCGAGCGCAGGAAGTGCATAAACGAGCCCGTGTAGGCCGTGAGGCGGTTGGCGGCCCACAGGCGGCGCTGGGCTTCGTCGCGCGGCTTCATTTCCTCAAATACCGGCTGGCCGTAGTAGGTAATCGAGCCGGCGTCCTTGTCGTAGGCGAAGTACAGGCCGTAGTATTTCAGGCGGTAGCCCAGGGCGTCGTTATCAATCTGCAAAAACTCCTTGGTGCGGGCACTCAGTTCCTGCGTCGAGTCGTCGAGCATCACGCGCACGTCGTCGGGGTTGCTGATGTGGCACTGCTCCGAAAACGTGCTGCCGCCCAGAAACAGCTCGGCAAACTCACGGTATTGCTCGGGCTTGTTGGGCTCGGGCTTCACCACCACCTCGCCCAGCTGGTTGCCGGTAGGGGCGAGGTTGATGGTGAGCTTCAGCGGCGTGGTTTCGACGGTGATGGTCTGCTTGCCCAAACGGTAACCCACGTAGGAACCCACAATATCGTACGTGCCCTTGGGCACGCGCGGAAACTCAAACTCGCCCTTTTCGGTGGTAGTAGCGCCCAGCGTGGTATTGGCCAGAAATACGCTGGCAAAGGCCAGCGGCTCGTGCGTCACGGAGTCGAGCGCCACGCCGGTGATTTTGCTCTGGGCCTGCGCGGTGAGGGATAACAACAGGCCGCCGACGGCCAGCAACAAGCGGAAATAATGCATCGAAAACAGATAAGTTGATAGGAGTTGGCCAAGTCGGCGAACAATTGTAGAGACGCAATTATGCGTCTCTACAATCTGGCTTGCGGCTCAGCCAATTGCCAGCGCCGCGCGGGTGTTCTGCGCATCCAACGCCAGCTGGGTCGTTAATGCCTCCAGCCCGTCGTATTTTTCTTCGGCGCGCAGCCAGGCCACGAACTCCAGCGTGAGCAGCTGCTCGTACAGGTTACCGCTGAAATCCAGCAGGTTCACCTCAATGGTCTGGGCCAGGTCGTTGCCAATGGTGGGCCGCACGCCGATGCTGAGCATGCCCGGGTGGCGCGTGCCCGCCGCCGTGATGCACCACACCGCGTAGATGCCGCGGGCCGGCACCAGCTTCAGCGGTTCTTCCACGCGCAGGTTGGCGGTGGGGTAGCCTATTGTGCGGCCCAGCTTCTGGCCGTGCTCGACGCGCCCGGTGAGGGGATAGGTATAGCCCAGGTAGCGGTTGGCGGTGGCTACGTCGCCCTGCCGCAGCGCCTGCCGGATGCGCGTGCTGCTCACGCCCACGGCATCCACGTCTTCACGCGGAATCTCCTCCACGGTCAGCCCATACCGGGCGGCGTGCTGGCTGAGGTAGTCGAAGCCGCCCTCGCGGTTTTTGCCGAAGCGGTGGTCGTAACCAATCACCAATTGCTTGGCGCCCACGGTGCGCAGCAGCAGGTTCTGGATGTATTCTTCCGATGTCCACTGCGCAAACTCCCGGGTGAACGGCACAATCAGCAGGTAGTCAACGCCCAGCGCGGCCAGCCGCTCGATGCGCTCCTCCAGCGTGTTGATGAGCTGCAATTCCAGCAGCTCGGGGTGGGAGGGCGGCGGGCCCAGCACCAGCCGCGGGTGCGGCCAGTAGGTGATGACGACCGTGGGCGCGGCGCTGGCCTGGGCCACCTCGCGCAGCCGCGCCAGAATGCGCTGGTGCCCCACGTGCACGCCATCGAACGTACCGCTGGTCACGACGGCATTGCCAAGAAACGGAAACTGGGCCGGGTCGCGGATGACGTGCATAGGGCGCCGGAAAAGCGAATGAGGGAAGCGGAACGAGCCGCGAAGGTACGGGGTGAGGTAGAGACGCAATATTTTGCGTCTCGTCGTTGAACGGTAACGCCTGGACGGCTCCCTGGCGGCGCGGACGACGAGACGCAAAATATTGCGTCTCTACTCCGGTTTAATTTCCGGAGTTTCCTGAGCGGCTTGCTGCTGGGCGGCCAGCGCATCGGCTTGCAGCGCGGCGAAGTATTGCAGGCCGGCGCGGTTGGGCGTGCTCA
>NZ_BAAGZM010000673.1:0-2164 GCF_054778495.1 Hymenobacter agri | reverse complement strand
GGGGTCGGGCTGCTGGCCGGGCTTGGGGTTGTAGCCGGTGGTTTGAGCGGCGCGCTCCAGCGACTCTTCGGCGCGGCCAAAGCGGCCGGGCGCAAACGAAGCGGGCGTAGTCGCAGCCACGGCGGCAATAGAAGGAGCAGCGGAAGAAGTCGTTACCTGCATGGCGGAGGGGGTTTCGGGCGTGGGTTCGGCGGCCGAGTCTTTCGGGCGCTCTACCTGTACGCGGGCGGCGCGCGAAAGGATGGCCGCCGTGCCGCCCTTGGGCCGGCTGCGGGCCTTCTCCACTTTGTCGAGGGCATCGGAGGCGAGGTGATGCAGGTCGCGCACCAAGCTGTCGAGCTGCTGCTCCAGGCGCTGGCACTCTTGGCCCAGGCCGCCCACTTCGCGCTGCATGTCGGCCACGGTTTTTTCGGCCTGCTGGTAGGCGCCGTCCACAATCTCGCGGGCGCGCTGGCGGGCTTCGCTCAGCATGCCTTCGGCCTGAAACTGGGCTTCGCGGATGCGCAGGTCGGCCTCGCGCTGGGCCTGCTCGGTGATGTTGTTGCCGGTATCCTCGGCCGTTTTCAGGGTGCGGTAGAGGCTGCTTTCCACCTCGCGCATCTTCTGCACGTCCTGCTGGGCGTGCTCAAGCTTGAGGCGCAGCTCGCGGTTTTCGTCGCCCATGCGCTCCCACTGCTGCGACACGGTGGTGAGGAAGGCCTGCACCTCGTCGCGGTCAACCCCCCGAAAGGATTTCTCAAACGTTTTCTGGCGGATATCGAGGGCGGTGAGTTTCATCTCAATTAACAATTAACAATGAGCAGTGAACAACTAGCAGAAACCGGCCAAAACACCGTAAAGTGACGTTTTTCGACCGAATGAGGCAATTGTTCATTGCTCATTGTCCATTGCTAATTGCCAAACGGCCAGGCTGCGGTCGTCGCTACACGAAACTAGCCGGTTTTGGTTGCCCGGCCAAACCAGCCGGTTCACCGACGTGCCGTGCCCGGCCGAGCGGGCGCGGTCGAGCACGCGCAGCAGCGTGAGAGTGGCCGCGTCCCAAAGCTTGATGCTCTTGTCGAGGCTGCACGAGGCCAGGTAGCGGCCATCGGGGCTAAAGGCCAAGTGGTTGATGGTGTACATGTGGGCCGGCACCACGTCGGCCAGCGCGTAGCCGGCGGCCACGTTCCAGCGCCGAATCTGGGCGTCGCGGCCGGCGGTGAGCAGGTGCGCGCCATCGGGCGAAAAAGCCACCGAGAACACCGAATTGGTACTTTCGCCGAGCGTGAATTTCGTTTCGAGCGAGTCGAGATTGAGCACGCGCGTCAGGTGGTCGGAGCTGCCCACTAACAGCTCGCCACGGCCTTCGTGCAGGGCCAGCGTGCGCAGGCTTTTATCGGTGAGGCGCAGGAGCTTTTCCAATCGAAAGTCGGGCAGGCTCAGCACTGCCAGCGTGCCATCGCCCAGGCCCGCATACAGCCGCTGCCGGCTGGCCGAATACACGATTTCGAAGATGGCCACCGGCGGCAGGGCCGTGGCGTGGGCCAACTGCTTCCGGCTCAAGTCGAGGGCCTGAATGCCCTGAAAATTGTGCCCCAGCACCAGCAAATCCAGCTCGGGCAAGTGGCGCAGGGCGTACACCGAATTCTCGACGCGGGCCAGCAGCTCGCCGTCGCGGGCGGGTTCGGCGGCGTCCCAGCCCACCACCATCCCATCGGCGCTGCCCGAAAAAACCTGGCTGCCCGGCCCGCCCGTGAGGGCGTACACGGCATCGCGGTGGCCGGCGAGAGTGGCTATTTTCGTAACGGGCGGGCGGAAGATTTCGGGCATAACGGGGCTGCAAAGGTAGCCGCTCAGATGTTGGCTGGCAGATAACAGAACGTCATGCTGAGCTTGTCGAAGCATCTCTACCGGGGAAGTAATCCTTTCAACGAAGCGGCAGAGATGCTTCGACAAGCTCAGCATGACGTTCTTTACATTCTTCCCAATCGTCTACTTCCCGCTTCTGAAATGCCCCTGCATTCCATCCAGCACCTCTCCCCTACCGCCGTGCTGGGCCTCTGGCACCTCACTGAAACGCCCGAAACCTTGTGGGACGGCTTACCCCGGGCCGAGGCGTACCGGCCGCTACTGCCCGCCACCGCCGATGCCCGCCGCCAGGCCCAGTGGCTGGCCGGACGGCGGC
>NZ_BAAGZM010000672.1:0-2167 GCF_054778495.1 Hymenobacter agri | reverse complement strand
TTGCGCGGGGCCGCCGACGCGCCGCCGCTGGTAGTATCGGCCGAGGGCGAAGCGGCGGCAGGAATTTTCTTCGCCGGGCGGCGCTGAGCTACGGCCGGGCTTAGCCCTAGGCTCATGCCCAACAGTGCAATTAGCAGCGCCTGTAAAAACCCACGCATCAAAACGGGCATTGGTAGAGTAATAAAACTATAATATGTTGTGCAAGTTGCCACCAAATTAGTGATTTACCGAAAACGTTGCCGGAAATACTTCGCGCTACGCCGCTTTGGCCGATGCCTCGCGCTGGCACGGCCCTTGAAAGCCTTTCGGCGCGGTTCGCCGTACCTTGTACTTCTGGCGCAAGTAGCCGCCGGGCTGCCATTGTGGCACCCGCGCCCGCGCGTCCACCTTATTTCTGTTCATGCATCCGGCCTCCTTATTCTATTCCGCCTCGTTCCCGCTGGGAGCTCTCGGCGACGCTCATTCCCAACCCGAAGCAATTGCCATCATGGCCGCCGACCCCGACCACCTGCTGCGCGGCGACGACGCCCCGGCCACCCTGCCGCTGCTGCCCGTGCGCAACACCGTGCTCTTCCCCGGTGTGGTACTGCCCGTGACGGTGGCCCGCAAGAAAAGCGTGAAGCTGGTTCGCAAAGCCTACGCCGCCGACAAGCTCCTGGGCGTAGTGGCCCAGCTCGACCCCAACGCCGATGAGCCCGCCACCGACGAGCTGCACCCCGTGGGCACCCTGGCCCGCATTCTGAAATTGCTGGAGCAGCCCGATGGTCAGATTACCATCATTCTGCAGGGCCAGGTGCGCTTTCGCATCGAGGAGCAGCTGAGCTTTACGCCGCTCACGGCCCGCGTCAGCTACTTCCCCGAAGTGGCGCTGAGCCCCGACGTGCCCGGCGAGTTTGCCCTATTGCAAGCCCTGCGCGAGGCCGCCACCAAAGTGCTGGAGCTCACGCCCGAAATTCCGGTGGAGGCCCGCGCCATGCTCGACGGCATTCAGTCGCCGGCCTTCCTCACGCACTTCCTCAGCAGCAACGTGCAGCTCGACCTGGCCGCCAAGCAGAAGCTGCTGGAGCTGGCCGACCCCGAGGAGCAGGCCCGCCAGCTGCTCGAAGCCCTGCTCAGCCAGGCCGAGCTGCTCGAAATCAAGCAGGACATCCGCTCGAAAACCCACACCGGCATCGACGCGCAGCAGCGCGAGTACTTCCTGCGCCAGCAGCTCAAAACCCTGCAGGACGAGCTGGGCCCCGATGGCAGCGAGGACGACGTGAACCGCCTGCGCGCCCGCGCCGAAACCAAAAAATGGCCCGAGAGCGTGGCGCTCCACTTCAAAAAGGAGATGGAAAAGCTGGCCCGCATCAACCCTATGGCCCCCGATTATTCGGTGAGCATCAACTACGTGGAGTTTTTGCTTGATTTGCCCTGGGGCGAGTTCACGAAGGACAAGTTCAACCTCAAGCAAACCAAGAAAATCCTCGACGCCGACCATTTCGGCATCGAGAAAGTGAAGGAGCGCATCCTCGAGTACATCGCCGTGCTCAAGCTGAAGCAGGATTTGAAAGCGCCCATTCTGTGCCTCTACGGCCCGCCAGGCGTGGGCAAAACCTCGCTGGGCCGCAGCATTGCCAATGCCATGGGCCGTAAGTACATCCGCATGAGCCTGGGCGGCGTGCGCGACGAGGCCGAGATTCGCGGGCACCGCAAAACATACGTGGGGGCCATGCCCGGCCGCATTATCTCGCAGATTAAGAAGGCCGGCACTTCGAACCCGGTCATCATTCTTGATGAGATTGACAAGGTGAGTTCCGACTTCCGCGGCGACCCCAGTTCGGCGCTGCTCGAAGTGCTCGACCCCGAGCAGAACGCCACCTTCACCGACAACTACCTGGAGGTGGAGTACGACCTCTCGAAGGTGCTCTTTATTGCCACCGCCAACTCGCTCGATACCATTCAGCCCGCCCTGCGCGACCGCATGGAAATCATCGACCTCACCGGATATACCCAGGAGGAGAAGGTGCAGATTGCCCGCAAGCACCTCTGGCCGAAGCAGCTGAAGGAGCACGGCCTGGGCGAGGCCGAAGTGAAGATAACCGACGCGGCCCTGCACCGCGTGGCCGACGACTACACCCGCGAAAGCGGCGTGCGCGGCCTCGAGCGCAAGCTGGCGGCCGTGACG
>NZ_BAAGZM010000671.1:0-2168 GCF_054778495.1 Hymenobacter agri | reverse complement strand
CGGTTTGGTAGTTCAGTTGGTTAGAATGCCGCCCTGTCACGGCGGAGGTCGCGGGTTCGAGTCCCGTCCAGACCGCTACCGTTTGTCGAAAAAGCCATTTCCTTCGCGGAAATGGCTTTTTTGTTTTCCGGCCCTGGCGCATTGGCTTCGGCCGGGCAGCTACCACCCCGCCACCGGGTGCACCTCGAAGTAGTGCCATCCCCAGCGCAGCAGCGCCACGCTGCCCCAGGCCACCAGCGCAAACACCAGCCCGAAGCCCAGGAGCAGCAGTGCTATCAGGCCCCGGCCGCTGCCCGCGTGCCGGCCTTCGGCATAATGGCGGCGCAGCAGGGCCACGTTGCGCTCGTTGCTTTTGTAGGCGAAGTCGAACACGTTGCCGAGAATGGGAATGCCGCCCACAACGGTATCAATCAGGATATTGAGAGCCATGCGTACCACCACGGCCCCGCTGGCCCCGTGGCGCAGCATGGTGAGCAGCAGCGCCACCGACACCGCCGTGGTGGAGAGGTCGCCCACGACGGGCAGCAGGCCCAGCAAGGGGTCGAGGCCGAACCGGAAGCGGGTGCCCGGCAGCCGGAACTGGCTGTCCATGAGGTGGGCCACGCGCTCGACCCAGCGCAGGCGCTCGTCGGCATCGGTAGCGGCGGAAGTGGGGCGAAGCGGCATCACGATAAGGCTTTTAGCGGCTCATACGGCAACGCCGGCCAAAAAGGCGACCGGCCCCGGGCCCGGCCAGTGGCGCGGCGCGGCGCTGATTGGGTAGCTTTGCGGCTATTCCATCGGTATTTTCATGAGTACTTCCGAACCAATTTCTACGCCGGGCTTTGACCGCGCCCGGGCCGGCCTCTGGACCAGCCTGCAAAAGCATCTGGTGCCCCTTTATACGGCCGAAGCGGCTTTTTTGAAGGCGTCGGCCTTTGCCACGGAGTTTCCGTTTTCGGTGGGCAGCGTGCCAGCCGAGGCCCTGGCCGAATACTGGCGCAGCCGTTACGCCCTGCGCGACCTGTACACCGACGAAACCGCGCAGCTCGATACACTCACCAAGGCCATTCGCACCAAAGGGTATTCTGAGGCCGAGAAAAAGCAGCTTTACTTGCTGCTGCTGGGCTATTTCGACATTGCGGCGTCCATTTTCGGGCTGCTCGAAACCCACGTGCCCCGGCCCCTGCCACCCGATGAAGAATGGGCCGACACCGACGCCCGGTTCGACCGCATCCGCAAGTTTGCCCGGCTCAATGTGAAAGGGATTTCGGGCCTGCTCGCGCTGCCCACTGCCGGAGCGAAATAGCGTTGGAATTCAGCATGACTGGGCGCGTTTCCGTATAAGGGCATTCATCCTTATAGCTTAATTCAGATGAAACGCTATGCCCCCCTCCTGCCGCTGGCCCTGCTGCTGAGCTGCGCCAGCACCGACCGCCCCGCTACCGAGAGCCCGGCCGTGTCGATGACCCCGCCGCCCGCTCCTGCCGTGCAGCGCGCTTTCGACGTGCCCGCGCTGCTGGGCCTGAATGCCGACGAAATTGCCCGCCCGCTCATCAGCCAAACGGTACGCCCCGACCACGACCGCACGCCCCGGCAGTCGGAAACCGGCGTCACCGAAGCCCTCTACACCTACTGGCGCGATACTACCGCGCTGGAAGTGAGCTACGACCCCGCTACCCTGCGCGTGAACAGCTATTTTATTAAGACGAAAAGCGGGCATACGGCCGATTACGCCACGCTACTGAAGCTGGCCAACGTGAGCAAGTACGACAAGCGCCTGCGCATCGAGCCCATTGCCTCGGCGGTGAATCCGCAGCAATTCACGGGCGTGAAACTGACGCCCGCCGAGCCCACGCCGGTTAACTAACCGTCAGAAAAATTATTTATTCCGCCACCCGCACCTTCTGCAACCGCCGGCTAAACACGGGCGGCAGGAGGTGCGAGTGGCGGAATATTTTTTATTCGGCCGCAGTCGCTACCGGCTCGAAGGCCCGCACGTAGGCCACCTGCTCGGCGGTTTCGGGCGAATTTGGGGCGCGGTAGTTTTTCTCCACGGTTTGCCATTCTTCGGCAATGCGGGCCAGGGCCTCGTCGGCGCTCAGGCCGAAGTGCTGGCGCAGGTAGCAGCCCACTACGGTGCCGGTACGGCCGATGCCGCCGTGGCAGTGCACCACGGCCCGGCGGCC
>NZ_BAAGZM010000670.1:0-2171 GCF_054778495.1 Hymenobacter agri | reverse complement strand
CCGGCCGCGGTGCGCAGGCCGGCACGGCTGATAGTGGTGTTGGTGGCCACGAGCCCGCTGAGCCGGGTTTCGCGGGCGATGTCGAGGATGTCGTCGAGCTGCGAATCGGTGAGGTCGGGGGCGATTTTGAGCAGCAGCGGGCGCGGCACGGCGCGGGCTTGGTTGCGCTCCTGCACCCGTTGCAGCAGGGCAATAAGGGGCTCCTTCTCCTGCAGCTGGCGCAGGCCCGGCGTGTTGGGCGAGCTCACGTTCACCACGAAGTAGTCAACTTCTTCGGCCAGGGCGTCGAAGCCGGCCACGTAGTCGTCGGCGGCTTGCTCGTTGGGCGTGTCCTTGTTCTTGCCGATGTTGCCGCCGATGATGAGCTGGCGGTTTTGGCGCCGCGCCAGGCGGGCGGCCACCACGGCCGCGCCGTCGTTGTTGAAGCCCATGCGGTTGACGAGGGCCTCATCCTGCGGCAGGCGGAACAGGCGCGGCTGCGGGTTGCCGGCCTGCGGGCGGGGCGTCACGGTCCCGATTTCGACAAAGCCGAAACCCAGCGTGGCCAGTTCGTCGGTGAGGGCCGCATTTTTATCGAAGCCCGCCGCCAGGCCCACCGGGTTCGGAAATTTCAGCCCGAAGACTTCCCGGGCCAGGCTCGGGTGCTGAAAATCGTAGAGGCCCCGGAGCATGGCCCTGGCCCCCGGCACGCGGGCCGCCCGCCGCAGATTGTCGAACACCAGGTGGTGGGCGCGCTCGGCGTCGAGGTTGAAGAGGGCCGGTTTGACGAAGGCTTTGTACATGAGCAAGGGGCTTTTACAGCCCCAAAGTACGGGGCCTGCTACTGCGCCCGCAATGTCGCTGCCCCCGAAGGCTGCCTTCCTGAAGACTGAGAAAGCCCGCTTCAGCCTCATTTAACAGCCTGCTGAACACAACGAAACAGATGCGATTCCACCCTCACCTTCTACCCACCACGTCACGACGCCCTACTATTAGCCATTCGTCGCTCAGCTACGTATTAGTTGGCCGTGTGCGTATTTCGCGCATTGTTATCTTCCCGCCGATTATCGTCTGATTTCCGTTCTGCATTATGCCCGCCCTTGCTTCGGACCTGCTGTCCATCTTTAGTGCTTTGCCTAGCGCCTGCGTGCTGCTCTCGCCCGAATTTGTGATTGAAGCCGTGAGCGACAGCTTCGCCACCGTGTCGGGCACGAAACGGGATGAAATCGTCGGGCGCTACCTGTTCGATGTTTTTCCCGACAACCCCCACGACCCGTCCTCGCACTCGGTAGCCGACGTGCGGGCGGCACTGGAGCACATACTGGCCACGGGCCAGCCCAACGAGCTGCCTGTGCAGCGCTACGCCCTGGCCGACCCCGAGCATCCCGGCCAGTTCGTCGAGCACTACTGGCAGGCCCGCAACACGCCGGTGCTCGATGAGCAGGGCCGCGTCACGCACCTGATTCAGACGGTCGTCAACATCACCGCCGAAACCAACGAAGCGGCCCGGTTACACGATGCGCAGGTGCGCGAGCAGGCTATCCGCGCCGCCGCCGATAATCAGCGCGCCGAGCTGGCCCGCATTTTTGAGCAGGCGCCGGTGGCCATCGCCACCTACCGCGGCTCCAACTTCGTGATTGAGCTGGCCAACCCGCTGGTGCTGAAGCTATGGGACCGCACTCCCGCCCAGGCCATTGGCACGCCGCTGTTCGAGCTGCTGCCCGAAATCACCGGTCAGGGCTTCGACGACCTATTGCGCCATGTGATGGACACCGGCGAAAACTACGTGGCCAAGGAAATGCTCTCGACCATTGTGCGCAACGGCCAGCCCGAATCGGTGTACTGGGACTTTGTGTACCTGCCCCTGCGCGAGGATGATGGCACCATCACGGGCGCCATGGTGGTGGCCACTGAAGTAACGGCCCAGGTAGTGGCCCGCCAGCAGATTCAGGACTTGAACAAACAGTTGGCTGCCCTGAACCAGGCGCTGCATGAAAGCAATGCCGAACTGCTCGCCAACCAGGAAGAAGTGTTGAAAGTGCAGCAGTTGCTCGAAGCCCGAGTGGCCGAGCGCACCCAGCAGTTGGAAGCCGCCCTCGCCGCGGCCGGCCAGCCCCGCCCCACCGCGGCATCTCCCCAGCCCGCCTCGCCCCCGGCCGCCGAGTAGCCCCAACAGCAAGGGCGCGGGGGGG